>NZ_MQUI01000066.1:0-13964 GCF_001970915.1 Sphingomonas sp. Sph1(2015) | reverse complement strand
ATTGCGACTCGGGTTAACCCAAAATTCCTCCCCAAGCGAGCTTGGGGAGGAATTTTGGGTTAACCCGAGTCGCAATCGCCACACCCCACTCCCTTGGGGGCGAAGTTATCCACAGCCCCCATATCTGCCACGAAATCGCAACGCGTCACCGAATCTGGCGGAATCGCGCGAGTCGCGGACGCGAATCGCCTCTTGACGTGTGACTCATTCCGGGTGGATGCGAGGGTTCGAGGGTAGAAGGAACGGGTAGCATGGGGGTGATCCAGACGGTGGGAAAGCCGATCGGGACGCGGCCGGTATCGGCGCACCGCGAAAGCGACCTGCCGCTCGACCAGATCCTGATGGGCGATTGTATCGCGGCGCTCCGCTCGCTGCCCGACAAGTCGGTCGACATGGTCTTCGCCGACCCGCCCTATAACCTCCAGCTCGGCGGCGAGCTGTTCCGCCCCGATGGCAGCCATGTCGATGCCGTCACCGACGCCTGGGACAAGTTCGACACCTTCGCCGCCTATGACGCCTTTACCCGGTTGTGGCTGGCCGAATGCTACCGGGTGCTCAAGGACAATGGCTCGCTCTGGGTGATCGGCAGCTATCACAACATCTTCCGCGTCGGGACCGCGGTGCAGGATCTGGGCTTCTGGATCCTCAACGACATCATCTGGCGCAAGTCCAACCCCATGCCCAATTTCAAGGGCACCCGCTTCACCAACGCGCATGAGACGCTGATCTGGGCGTCGAAGGGCGAGAAGGCGAAATACACCTTCAACTATCGCTCGATGAAGACGCTGAACGACGAGATACAGATGCGATCGGACTGGGAATTCCCGATCTGCGGCGGTCAGGAAAGGCTCAAGAAGGACGGGCACAAGGTCCATCCGACCCAGAAGCCGGAAGCTTTGCTCTATCGCATCCTGCTCGCCTGCACCCGGCCGGGCGACGTGATCGCCGACCCGTTCTTCGGCACCGGCACGACCGGCGCGGTCGCCAAGCGGCTGGGCCGCCGCTGGATCGGGATCGAGCGCGAGCCGACCTATTGCGCCGCCGCGATCGAGCGGATCGAGGCCGCCCTGCCCCTCGACGAAAGCGCGCTGGCGACGATGCAGAGCCCCAAGGCGCAGCCCAAGGTCGCGTTCGGGACGCTGGTCGAGAATGGCTATCTGCTGCCCGGCATGCCGTTGATGGACGCCAAGCGCAAATGGCGCGCGACGGTGCGCGCGGACGGCTCGCTGCTGTCCGAATGCGGGCAGGCGGGGTCGATCCACCGGCTGGGCTCGGTGTTGCAGAACCGGCCGACCTGCAATGGCTGGACCTTCTGGCATTACGAGCTGGAAGGCGCGTTGAAGCCGATCGATGCGATGCGCCAGACCTGGCTGCTGGCGACGCAGCCGTAAACGATCCTCCCCGCCACGGGGAGGGGGACCGCCGCGCAGCGGTGGTGGAGGGGGATCGCCGCACGCGACGACCTGTGTGGAAGCCCCCCTCCGTCAGGGCTTCGCCCTGCCACCTCCCCGTGCCGGGGAGGATTTTAGGAACCATCCCATGCACCTGCGCCCCGTTCAATTCGTCGACACGCCCGTGGGGCTGGAAGACGGCAGCGTCCTGCGCCTGGCGGGCGGGATGCAGTGGTTCGCCGCCTACGAAGTCCGCGAAGGCCCCCGCCGCCGCATCGTCCCCGTCGCGCGGTTCGCCGAGGAACTGGGCGGCTCCCCCCGCGCCGAGGCGCTCCACGCCGCCTTCACCGCGCCTCGTGCGCCCTGGGTCATGGGCCAACGTACGCTGCGCTTCGACCAGCCGCAGGTCGCCGCCATCCTGAACGTCACCCCCGACAGCTTCTCCGATGGCGGCCAGCATGTCGGCGATCCGGCGGCGGCCGCCGACAGCGGCATGGCGATGGCCGCCTCGGGCGCGGCGGTGATCGACCTCGGCGGTGAATCGACCCGCCCCGGCGCCGCCCCGGTCTGGGAAGGCGACGAGATCGCCCGCACCGCCCCCGTCGTCGAGCGACTGGCCCAGGGCGGCGCGCTGGTTTCGATCGATACACGCAAGGCCGCCGTGATGGAGGCCGCGCTGGCGGCGGGCGCTGGCATCGTCAACGATGTCGCCGCGCTCCTTTGGGACGACCGCGCACTGGAGGTGGTGGCCAATGCGGACTGCCCGGTGATCCTGATGCACTCCCCCGATCCGGCCCAAGGTGGGCATGGTCGGGTCGGCTATGGCGATGTGCTGACAGAGGTGTTCGACTGGCTGGAGGCGCGGGTCGCGGCGGTCGAGGCGGCGGGGGTTCCCCGCTCCAGGATCATGGTCGATCCCGGCATCGGTTTCGGCAAGTCGCTCGCGGACAATCTGGCGCTCGTCAACGGCTTGGCGATCTTCCACGGGCTGGGCTGCCCGATCATGCTCGGGGCGAGCCGCAAGCGGATGATCGGCGCCCTGTCGAACGAAGCCCCGGTCGATGCACGGCTCGGCGGATCGCTGACCCTGACGATCAAGGGCGCGGAGGCGGGGGTGCAGCTGATCCGCGTGCATGACGTGGCCGAGACGGTGCAGGCGCTCCATGTCTGGCGCGGGCTGCGCGATCGGGCTCTGATGGGATAACGCGCTCGCTTTTCGCGGCCCGAACGCCCACATAGGGCCGATGCAACGGCCCCAGCCCCAGATTATCCGCGTCATCGACCTGGAGACCACCGGACAAGCCCCCCCCACCCACGGCGTGTGCGAGATCGGCTGGCAGGATGTGGCGCTGGGCAAGGACGGCCGCTGGGAACTGGAGGGCGAAGGCGGCAGCATCCTGGTCAATCCGGGCCGCCCGATCCCGCCCATCACCCAGGCCATCCACCATATCCTGGACGAACAGGTCGCCGATGCGCCCTGGTGGCATGACGTGGCACGCCGCGTGCTCGATCCCTGGCCGCGTCGCCTGGCGCTGGCCGCGCACCGCGCCGATTTCGAGCAGCAATATTGCACCCCCGCCATGACCCAGTCGGCCGACTGGATCTGCACCTGGAAATGCGCGCTACGCCTGTGGCCCGACAGCCCCAGCTTCTCCAACCAGGTGCTGCGCTATTGGCGCAAGCCGCAAGGGCTGGTCCATGAGCGTGGCCTGCCCATCCACCGCGCCTTTCCCGACGCCTATGTCACCGCGCATCACCTGCGCGACCAGCTGAACGAGGCGAGCCTGGCGCAGCTGCTCGAATGGTCGCGCAGTCCCGGCCTGCTGCCGCGTGTCCGCTACGGCCCCGATCGCGGCAAGGACTGGCGCGAGATCGACGAGGACTCGCTGATCGGCTTCCTGTCCGATCGCGATCCCGATGTCCGCTTCACCGCCGAGACCGAGATGGCGCGGCGGCGTGGCGGCGGCCATGTCGGGCGGCCCAGCCCGCAGGAACTGCTGCTGTAATGTCACGTTTAATTGATACCGTAATGCTGACGTAACGGCTCTGGCGTCGGTGCCTGTCCTTCGATAAGGCATGGCGCCATGCAGGGGTCTCCCACGCTCGCACCGGCCGAAAATCCCATCGGCCGCATCCTGGTCGCCGCCATGGCGATCGGATTTCTGGCGCTGCTCGTCGCGGCGGGCGCGGCGGGCTATGTCGTGCGTCAGACGAACCGGCACAGCGACTGGGTCGTCCACACCTACCGCGTCGAAAGCGTCCTGATCGAAGTACGCCGTCTGGCCGAGCAGCAGGAAACCGCACGGCGTGGCTATATGCTGGCGGGCACCCCGGCCTTTCTGAACAGTTTCGAGCGCGCCCATGCCGAGCTTGCCCCGCAGGTCGCCGAACTTCGCCGCCTGACCGCCGACAATCCGCGCCAGAATGCGCCGATGGCGATGGTCACGCAGCGCCTGGCCGAACTCGACGCCGCACAGCGCCAGACCAACGCGCTGGTCCAGCAGGGGCGGGGTGCCGATGCGCTGCGCCAGTTCCGCACCGATAGCGGTTTGCAGCGGATGCAGAAGCTGCGCCGCGTGTTCGACGCCATGGCGCGCGAGGAACGCCGCCTGCTTGCCCTTCGCGACGCCGAGCAGCTTTCCAGCCGCCAGACCTTTTCCACCGTCATGGCGATCGCCGCATTGCTGTTCCTGGCGGTCGCGATCGTTACCTTCCTGACCATCCGCCGCTATACCCGCGATCTCCACCGCTCGCGCAGCGCGCTCGCCGTGCTCAACGCCACGCTGGAGGATCAGGTCAAGGAACGCACCGCCGACCTCGCCTTGGCGAACGAGGAAATCCAGCGCTTCGCCTATATCGTCAGCCACGACCTGCGCTCGCCTTTGGTCAACGTCATGGGCTTCACCGCCGAACTGTCGGCCGCGGCCCAGCCGCTGGCCGAGCTGATCGACCGTGCCGAGGCGGAAGCGCCGCAGATCGTGACCGAGGAAGCGCGCCTCGCCGCGCGCGAGGACCTGCCCGAGGCGATCGGCTTCATCCGCACCTCGACCGCCAAGATGGACCGGCTGATCAACGCCATCCTGAAGCTGAGCCGCGAAGGCCGCCGCGTGCTGGCGCCCGAGATGATCGCGCTGGACCAGCTGGTCGACCAGATCATCGATTCGATCCGCCACGTCATCGACGATCGCGGCGTCACCGTGACGATCGAGCGCCCCATGCCCGTCATCGTCAGCGACCGCATCGCGCTGGAACAGATCCTGTCCAACCTGATCGAGAACGCGACCAAATACCGCCACCCGTCGCGGCCTGCCGAGGTGCATGTCTCCGTGCAGGAGACGCCGGGCCGGGTGATCGTGGCGGTGCGCGACAATGGCCGGGGCATCGACCCGCGCGACCACCAGCGCATCTTCGACCTGTTCCGTCGTTCGGGACAGCAGGACCAGCCGGGCGAGGGCATCGGCCTGGCCCATGTCCGCGCCCTCGCCTATCGCCTGGGCGGCACGATCTCCGTCGAATCCCGACTGGGCGAAGGGGCGACCTTCTTCGTCTCGCTTCCCCCCACCCTTTCCATCGCCCCACCCCTCCAGGAAGGTGCCTGAATGAACGACCATCGCTCCGTGGGCATCGTCATGATCGAAGACGATGAGGGCCACGCCCGCCTGATCGAAAAGAATATCCGGCGCGCCGGTATCCTGAACGATATCCGGCACTTCACCGACGGCACGACCGCGCTCGAATATCTGTTCCACGCACCCGACGGCCCGGCCAAGAGCGGCCCGGCGATGGTCCTGCTCGACCTGAACCTGCCGGACATGAGCGGCACCGACATCCTGGCCCGGATCAAGGAAGAGAACAGCCCGCTGCGCCGCGCGCCCGTCGTCGTGCTGACCACTACCGACGACAAGGTGGAGATCCAGCGCTGCTACGATCTGGGCTGCAACGTCTATATCACCAAGCCGGTGAACTATGAGAATTTCGCCCAGGCGATCCGCCAGCTGGGCCTGTTCCTGTCGGTGATCCAGGTGCCCGAGGTCGAGGGCTGATCGCCCCCGTCATGACGACCGCCGCGGCTCCCCGCATCCTCTATATCGACGATGACGATGCGCTGCGACGGCTGGTGTCGCGCGCGCTGGGGCGACATGGCTATGACGTGGCGTCCGCCGCCTCGGGGGCAGAGGGTGTCGCCATGGCGGCGGAGGGCGGCTTCGATCTGGTCGCCGTCGACCATTATATGCCGGGCATGGACGGGCTGGAGACGCTGGCCGCGATCACCGCCCTGCCCGATCCGCCGCCGGTCGTCTATGTTACCGGATCGGACGAGGGCCGCATCGCCGTCGCCGCGCTGAAGGCGGGGGCGGCCGATTATGTGGTGAAGACGGTGGGCGAGGATTTCTTCGACCTGCTCTCTGCCAGCTTTGCCCAGGTGCTCGACCGCGCCCGACTGGAACGCGCCAAGGCCGCCGCCGAGGCCGAGCTGCGCACGACCAATGCCCGGCTGGAGGCGATGCTGAGCGAGGTGAACCACCGCGTCGCCAACTCGCTGCAACTCGTCTCGGCGATGATCGGACTGCAAAAGGGCGTGCTGACCGACGAGCGCGCCCGCGACATGCTGGAGGACACGCAACGCCGTATCCGCGCGATCGCACAGGTACACCGGCGGCTCTATACCGCCAATGACGTGGAACAGGTCGACCTGCGCGACTATCTGGGTTCGCTGATCGAGGAACTGGGCGAAAGCTGGTCGAGCGATGCCTGCCCGCGCACGCTGACCCTGACCGCCGAGCCGATCCGCGTGAAGACCGACCGCGCGGTATCGATCGGGGTGATCGTCACCGAACTGGTCACCAATGCCTGCAAATATGCCTATCCCGATGGCGGCGGCGAGGTGCGGATTTGCGTAGTCCGGGCCGATGGGCATTGCGTGCTGACCGTCGAGGATGACGGCTGCGGCATGGCGGCGGACCAGAAGCCGCAAGGCACGGGACTGGGCGCGAAGCTGATCCGGGTGATGGCGCAGAGCCTGCAGACGGCGGTGGAATATGACCCGGCGCATCGCGGGGTCCGGGCGGTGTTGCGGGTGCCGGTTTAACTCGAAGGCCACGCCCTACGCTCACCTCTGGCCGCTCCCCTCCCGCAAGCGGGAGGGGCTGGGGGAGGGTAGGGAGTCTCACCGAGACCAGCACTTGTGGGGCTCTCGCCCCTCCCCAACCCCTCCCCCTGCCGGGAGAGGGGCTTTGAAATCAAGGCTTGCGGAACTTGTAGACGAACTGGTCCGTCCGTCCGCGAATGGCGGGGTCGAAGACATTCTTCGAATGATCGTCCGCCGGATTGCGCAGCACCTTGCTTTCGCCGACGAAGCGGAAGCCGACCGACTGGACCTGCCGCTTCACCGCCTCGGGATCGATCCGGTGCGTCGTGTTGGTGTTGGCCAGCCCCTTGCCCACCGTATCGGCGTGATCGATGATGACATAGGTGCCGCCCGACTTCAGCAGCTTGAATACCGCCTGGTCGAAGGCGCGCAGCGCCGGTTCCGCCGCATCCTTGTTGGCGACGTCATGGTAATTCTGGACGGTCCAGAACAGATCGACCGGCTTGTCGGAGACGGGGAGGTTGACCGCCTGCACCTGCGCGGTCGCATTGGGCAGGTTCCAGCCCTGGATCGTGCCCAGCGACTTCTCGGCATATTTCTGCCCGGCGGCGGGCCAATAGGCATAGACATGGCCCTTCGGCCCGACGATGCCGGAAAAGATGCGCGTCCAGTAACCCTTGCCCGGCAGGTAATCGATGACCGTGTCGCCCGGCTTCAAGCCGGAAAAGGCGAGGACCGCCGCTGCCTGGCGCCGTTCGTCGTCGCCCGCCTGGTCGGCGCGCGCGGGGTCGGCCAGCGCGGTGGTGATAGTGGCGGGGATTTTGGCCGGAGCGGCAGGCTTTTGCTGCGCCACCGCGACGGTCCCGCCCGCCACCAGCATCAGTCCCAGTGCGATCGCCTTCATGCCTGCTCTCTCCTTTGACCAATATGTCCCCCGCCCCGTTCAGCCTGAGCGAAGTCGAAGGCCATGGGATTCCCTTAGGCTTCGACTTCGCTCAGCCCGAACGGAGGGCGGGAGATTTGGCTTACACGTCCAGATTCGCCACGTTCAGCGCATTGTCCTGGATGAACTCGCGGCGCGGTTCGACCACTTCGCCCATCAACCGGCTGAACACCTCGTCCGCCGCCGCGACATCGTCCGAGGTCACGCGCAGCATCGAGCGGACCGCCGGGTCGAGCGTGGTTTCCCAGAGCTGCTCGGCATTCATCTCGCCCAGCCCCTTGTAGCGCTGGATGGCGAGGCCCTTGCGGCCCGCGGTCAGGATCGCCTCCAGCAGCTGGCTCGGCCGCGCGACGCGGGTCTCGCCGCGCGCCAGGGTCGTCGCGTTGCCGTCCTCATCGGTCGGCACGACGTCGGCCGACGGCTCGGTCGCGGCGTTGCGCAGCGGCACCAGCTTGGCGGCGTGCGCGAAGCTCTCGGCCTGTTCGGCGGCCAGCGTGTGCAGCTTGCGCGCCTCGGCCGAGGCGATGAAGCTGGCCTCGACGATGTGGTGGTCGGTCACGCCGCGCCACAGCCGTTCGAAATGGACGCCGCCATCTTCCGTAAGACGCGCCGACCAGCGCGCCTCATGATCGCCCGATTCCAGACGCCGCGTGGTTTCGACCACCGTCGCCATGCGTTGCTCGCGGGTCAGTACCGGGTCGAGCGCACCGGCCAGTGCCAGCACCTCGATGATCGAGGCGTCATAACGACGCGGCACATAGCGCATCAGGGTGCGCATCCGCCGCGCATGATCGACCAGCCCCTTCAGGTCGTTGCCCGAGCGTGCGCCGCCCGCGCCCTCCAGCACCATGGTCGAGACACCCGCCTCAACCAGATATTCGTCGAGTGCGGTGTCGTCCTTGAGGTACACTTCCGACCGTCCCTTGGTCGCCTTATACAAAGGCGGCTGGGCGATGTAGAGGTGCCCGCGCTCGATCAGCTCGGGCATCTGGCGATAGAAGAAGGTCAGCAGCAGCGTGCGGATATGCGCGCCGTCGACGTCTGCGTCGGTCATGATGACGATCTTGTGGTAGCGCAGCTTGTCCGCGTTGAAATCGTCGCGGCCGATGCCGGTGCCCATCGCCTGGATGAGCGTGCCGATTTCCTTGGACGAGATCATGCGGTCGAACCGCGCACGCTCGGTGTTCAGGATCTTGCCGCGCAGGGGGAGGATCGCCTGGAAATGGCGGTTGCGCCCCTGCTTGGCCGAACCGCCGGCCGAGTCACCCTCGACCAGGAAGAGTTCGGACTTGGCGGGATCGCGCTCCTGACAGTCGGCCAGCTTGCCGGGCAGCGAGGCGATGTCCATCACGCCCTTGCGCCGTGTCAGTTCGCGGGCGCGCTTGGCCGCTTCGCGCGCGGCGGCCGCATCGATGATCTTGGCGACGATGGCGCGCGCATTCTGGGGATTTTCCTCCAGCCAGTCGGCCAGCTTGTCGGCGATTAGCGATTCCAGCGGCTGGCGCACCTCGGACGAGACCAGCTTGTCCTTGGTCTGGCTGCTGAACTTCGGATCGGGCAGCTTGACCGAAACGATGGCGGTCAGCCCCTCGCGCATGTCGTCGCCGGTCAGCGTGACCTTCTCCTTCTTCAGAAGGCCCGACTTGTCGGCATAGTTGTTGAGCGTGCGGGTCAGCGCGGCGCGGAAGGCGGCGATATGGGTGCCGCCGTCGCGCTGCGGAATGTTGTTGGTGAACGCCAGGACATTCTCGTAATAGCTGTCGTTCCACTCCAGCGCGACGTCCATGCCGATCGCATCGCGCTGGCCATGAATGGCGATGGGTTCGGGGAAGAGCGGCGTCTTGGACCGGTCCAGCCACTTCACGAAGGCGGCGATCCCGCCCTCGTAATAAAGCTCGACCGTCTTGGGCTCCTCATGCCGCGCATCGGTCAGGAAAAGCCGCACGCCCGAATTCAGGAAGGCCAGTTCGCGATAGCGATGCTCCAGCTTCTCGAAATCGAACTCGGTGATCTTGAAGGTGGACGGGCTCGGCAGGAAGGTGACGCGGGTGCCCTTCTGCCCCGGTTCGGCCTTGCCGACGACCTTCAGCGGCGCGACCGCATCGCCGTGGGCGAAGCGCATGTAATGCTCCTCGCCGTCACGCCAGATGGTCAGGTCCAGGAACTCGGACAGCGCGTTCACCACCGACACGCCGACGCCGTGCAGGCCGCCCGAGACCTTATAGGCGTTGTCGTCGCTGGTGTTCTCGAACTTCCCGCCTGCGTGCAGCTGGGTCATGATGACCTCGGCCGCCGACACGCCCTCTTCGGGGTGGATGCCGGTCGGGATGCCACGACCGTTATCGGTGACGCTGACCGAGCCGTCGGCGTTCAGCTGGATGTCGATGCGGTCGCAATGCCCCGCCAGCGCTTCGTCGATCGCGTTGTCCGACACCTCGAACACCATGTGGTGGAGGCCCGAACCGTCGTCGGTGTCGCCAATATACATGCCCGGCCGCTTGCGCACCGCGTCGAGGCCCTTCAGCACCTTGATCGAGGAGGCGCCATATTCGTTCGTCTGGGGGGTATCTGCCATAGCGAGTATATAGGAATTACCGCCTCTCAGGGAAAGCGAAATGGGAGGGGCGGCGGCCCTTTCGCGCGCCCCTGCGCCGGGCGGCAAAACCCGGCGACGACATGTCGTTCGTGACGCCGATTTCATGCCCCGATCGGGAGCCGGACGCCCCCTTTGTGCGTATCCCGATCCCGCTTCCTGGCGTCGGAGATGATGATGACCGGCAAGACCTTCCTCCTCCCCATCATGCTGACGGCGCTTGCCGCCGCCCCGCTCTCGGCGCAGTCGGTGCGGCAGGACTATCCCAGTTGCGATCTGACGCAGCAGCGCACGCTCAAGGCTCCGACCGGCGGCACGATCCGCGATCCGCGCCAGGCCCATATCGCGATGCGCGCCAACATTCTCCAGGCGGATATCAGCACCGCGCGCAAGGCGCGTCGCCTGTCGCAGGCCGAGGCGCAAAAGCTCTGGAATGCGGTCACGCGCATCCGCCGCGATGCGAACCGCTTCGTGGCGAAACAGGGATTTCTGAGCGCTGGCGAGACGGCGAGCTATGACCGGGCGCTGGATGGGGTGGCGATGCGGGTCTGTCGCGGGTGATGGTCTCGGTAAGACCCTGAACCCTCCCCCATCCCCTCCCGCCTGCGGGAGGGGTGCGTTACCGGGCCACGTTCGACTTCACTCGAGAGGAACTCCTCACACCGGCCCCAGCCACGCCCCTCCCGCAAGCGGGAGGGGATGGGGAGGGAAAGATCTCTCACAGAGACCGACGCCTGCCTCTAAAACTCCACCCGCGTCGCCTCCCCCGGCACGTCGGCGAACAGCCCGGGTTCGGTCCCGGTCATCCAGACCTGTCCCCGCCCCGCCAGCCGCTCGAACAGCGCGGCGCGGCGGGATGGATCGAGATGCGCGGCCACCTCGTCCAGCAGCAACACCGGCGGCAACCCGCGCTGCTCGGTCACCAGATCGGCATGGGCCAGCACGATGCCCAGCAGCAACGCCTTCTGCTCGCCCGTAGAACATAGCGCCGCCGCCTGCCCCTTGGCCACATGCGTCACCGACAGGTCCGCGCGGTGCGGCCCGACCAAAGTCCGCCCCGCCGCCGCATCACGCCTGCGCCCCATGGCCAGCGCATGGGCAAAAGCCGCCGGTTCGACGGCCTCCCCCTCCAGCGCCAGTGCGGCCCGGGCAAACACGCTGTCGGGCGCGTCGGCCAGCCGCTGGTCGAGCGCCGCCACCGCCGCCACCCGCGCGGCGTCGAGCGCTGCCCCATGCTCAACCATCCGCGCCTCCAGCGCGCCCAGCCAGTCGGGATCGACCGGACCGTCACTGGCCAGCAACCTGTTCCGCTCGCGCATCGCCGCATCATAGCGCGTCGCATGCATCCCATGCGCGGGAGCCAGCGCCAGCACTAGCCGGTCAAGGAACCGCCGCCGTTCCGACGCGGGCTCGACGAACAGCCGGTCCATCGTCGGCGTCAGCCACAGCACCGACAGCCAGTCGGCCAGCGCATTGGCGCTGGTGGCCGCCCCCTGCACCCGGACGACACGCCGCTCCGGCGCGGACGGCAGCGCGCCGGTCGCGATCTCGACCTCCCCGTCGAGTGTGGCGGCCACGCCGAACCCGCCCTTGCCCCCCTGCCGCGCCATCGCCGACAACGCGGCGCGACGCAGGCCGCGACCGGGGGCGAGCAGCGACACCGCCTCCAGAATGTTGGTTTTTCCCGCCCCATTCTCGCCGGTCAGCACGACGAACCCCGCACTCGGAAAGAGTATAAGGTCGGCGTGATTGCGGAAATCAGTGAGGACGAGGCGGGTGAGCATTATGACCGCCTTAAACGATCCTCCCCAGCATGGGGAGGTGGCAGGCCGAAGGCCTGACGGAGGGGGACTTCCCGGCAGGTTATCCTTTGCGGCGATCCCCCTCCACCACCCTGCGGGTGGTCCCCCTCCCCGCGAGCGGGGAGGATTTAGGTCTTACACCCGCATCGGCATCAGCACGTACAGAGCCGGGGCCTTGTCATTCTCGCGGATCAGGGTCGGCGCGGCGGCGTCTGCCAGGTGGACTTCCACCAGGTCGCTGTCGATCTGCGCCAGGATGTCGAGCAGATAGCGGCTGTTGAAGCCGATCTCGAAGCCCAGCGACGTGTATTCGCCCGGCACTTCTTCCGACGCGGTGCCATTCTCGGGGCTGGTCACTGACAGGGTGATCCGGTCGCGGTCCAGCGCCATCTTCACCGCGCGGGTCTTTTCGGTCGCGATGGTCGACACGCGGTCGACGCCCTGCATGAACGCCTTCGGGTCCAGCTTCAGGATCTTGTCGTTCGCGGTTGGGATGACGCGGCTGTAATCGGGGAAGGTGCCGTCGATCAGCTTGGAGGTCAGGATCGCCTGACCCAGGTCGAAGCGGATCTTGGTGCCCGACAGCGACACGCCGACCGAGCCGTCCACCTCGTCGAGCAGCTTGCGCAGCTCGCCCACGCACTTACGCGGCACGATCACGTCGGGCATTCCCTCGGCGCCGTTCGGACGGTCGATGGTGACGCGCGCCAGACGGTGTCCGTCGGTCGCGGCGGCCTTCAGCACCGGATTGCCGTTATCCTCGGCGACATGCAGGAAGATGCCGTTGAGGTAATAGCGCGTCTCTTCGGTCGAGATGGCGAAGCGCGTCTTGTCGATGATCTGCTTGAGCAGCTCCACCGGCAGCTCGAACTGGGTCGGCAGCTCACCCTCGGCGATCACCGGGAAATCGTCGCGTGGCAGCGTGCCGAGCGAGAAGCGGGCGCGGCCCGCCACGATGGTCATGCGCCCCTCGGCGGCCGTCAGCTGGACCTGCGCGCCCTCGGGCAGCTTGCGGGCGATGTCGAACAGCGTATGCGCCGACACGGTGGTCGAACCCGGCTGGTCGACGGCGGCGGCGACGCTGTCGTTGATCTGCAGGTCCAGGTCGGTCGCCATCATGCGCAGCTGGCCCTCGGCCGTGGCCTCCAGCAGCACGTTGGAGAGGATCGGAATCGTGTTCCGCCGCTCCACCACCGACTGGACATGGCTCAACCCCTTGAGCAGCGTTGCGCGTTCGATCGTCGCCTTCATTTCCTGATCCCCCGCCGGAACGACCGCATGGTCCCCGAGTCCGAATGATAAATGGCCTTGGTTCCTACCCGCCAAGAAGGGGCCGAAGCAAGGCTCCGACCCCTCTTACATTGGGAGTAAAACCACCGTTAATGTGGAAAAGAATCCCGGCTTAGAAGCGCAGGCCCAGACCCGCCATCAGCTGGTGGCGGTTCGGATTGATGCCGACGCCGTCCAGTTCGTCATAATGCGAATAGCGATATTCGCCCTTCACGAAGGTGTTCGGGCTGATCGCATATTCCAGACCGGCACCCAGGCGATAGCCGCCGACTTCCTGCGAATTGACGTTGGTGACGCCAGCGGCAGAGTAGCGCGCATCGAACTTTGCGTTGGTGTAACCCGCCTTCACATAGCCCATCGCGACCGGGGAGATAACATAGCCGACGCGCGCACCGGCATAGAGATCGCGGCCCGCGCCCAGGCGGAACTGATCGCCGGGTACGCGGATGCCGTTGCTGCGCGTGTCCGAGCTGCTGCCCGAGATCTCGCCCTCGGCACCCAGCACCACCGGACCTGCGGGAAGGTCGTACCCGATCGCGGCGCCATAGAGCACGCCGTCGCTCGAACTCTTGTCCTGACCCTGACGATCGTTGAGGCTGTCATAGCCGATCAGGCCCTCGACGCGGAAACCCGTGAAGGGCTGTGCGGTCTGGGCGGCGGCGGGGGCCGCGGCGGCGACGGCTGCCGACGTCGCCAGGGCGGCGAGCATGAGCTTACGCATACACTATACTCCATTACTGTACCGGCCGCCGTTACATTCGGCGGTCACGGCACCAATGGCGCGAAACGTCAGACGTTGCATGAACCTCAGCTAAACAGGAAAAAGCGTTGCAAGGAGGCAACAGCCGCGACAGGG
>NZ_MQUI01000065.1:0-14203 GCF_001970915.1 Sphingomonas sp. Sph1(2015) | reverse complement strand
CGATCGTCAAATCGGCCATGTCTTGACTCCGTACCATGGTACGGATGCCATATGGCGCATGGATCCCAGCCGGAGAAGACCATGACCCGCAAAGCCATATTGTACCGCATGGTGATGCCCACCCACACCTGCCCGTACGGGCTGAAGGCCAAGGACCTGCTCCGCCGACAGGGCTATGAGGTCGACGACCGTCCCTTGCGCACCCGCGAGGAAACCGACGCCTTCAAGGCGGAGCATGGCGTGAAGACGACCCCGCAGGTGTTTATCGGGGGCGAGCGGGTCGGCGGCTATGACGATCTGCGCCGCTTCTTCGGCAAGCGCGTCGCCGATCCCAAGGCGACCAGCTATCGCCCGGTCGCCGCCCTCTTCGCGATGACCGCGCTGATGGCGCTGGCGGCCAGCCAGGCGGTCTATGCCACCCCCTTCACGGGCCGTGCGGTCGAATGGTTCGTAGCGTTCAGCATGGCGGTGCTGGCGCTGCTGAAGCTCCAGAATGTCGAGAGCTTCGCGACCATGTTCCTCAACTACGACCTGCTCGCCAAGCGCTGGGTCCCCTATTCCTATATCTATCCCTTTGCCGAGGCGCTGGCGGGGGTGCTGATGATCGCGGGGGTCGCGAAGTGGCTGTCGGTGCCGATCGCGCTGTTCATCGGGGGCATCGGCGCGGTGTCGGTGGTCAAGGCGGTCTATATCGACCGGCGCGAGCTGAAATGCGCCTGTGTCGGCGGATCGAGCAACGTACCGCTGGGCTTCCTGTCGCTGACCGAGAATCTGATGATGATCGGGATGGCGGTATGGATGGTGGTGTCCTGATCCTCCCCGGCACGGGGAGGGGGACCATGCGTAAGCATGGTGGAGGGGGCGCTCCGCACAGGATGTCCTACGAGGAAGGCCCCCCTCCGTCAGCGCTCCGCGCTGCCACCTCCCCGTGCCGGGGAGGATTAAGTTTCCCCGGGGAAACATCCGCTCTACCTTGCCGGATTGAATGAACTTTGCCATGAAACACCCCCAAAAGCTTCAAGGGGTGTGCGAGTGGCGGAAGATCATGCAATGTTATCCCAGATCGGGGATTTGGCCAGTGCAGGCGAGCGGATGATCGAGCGGCTCCGGCGCAAGGCGTTCCTGCCCGAAAGCCGCAAAGGTCTGCATGTCCGCTTCGGCATCGCCGAGGCCGCGCAGCTGCTGGGCTGTTCGACCAACCGGATTCGCATGGCCGAGGAGGATGGCCGCCTCCCCCCTGCCCCGACCACCGACAATGGACGACGTCAGGGCTATACCGTCGAAGAGCTGCTCCACATGCGCGAGGTGCTGGGCGCCTCCCCCGCCCGCGCGCCGCTCGATATCCCCGCGATCATCGCGGTCCAGAATTTCAAGGGCGGCGTCGGCAAGTCGACCGTCACCACCCACCTCGCCCATTATTTCGCGGTGCAGGGCTACCGGGTGCTGGTCGTCGATTGCGACAGCCAGGCGACGACGACGACGCTGTTCGGCTTCAACCCGCATTTCAACGTCACCCGCGAAGAGACGCTCTACCCCTATCTGTCGATCGACCCGACGCAGACCGACCTGGCCTATGCCGTCAAGCCGACGCCCTGGCCCAATGTCGACCTGATCCCGTCGAACCTGGAGCTGTTCGACGTGGAATATGAGCTGGCGGCGGCAGGGTCCGATGGCGGATCGGTGCTGGCCGCGCGCTTCCGCAAGCTGAAGCGCGGGCTGGCCGACCTTGCGCGCAATTACGATGTGGTGCTGCTCGATCCGCCCCCTGCCCTCGGCACGATCAGCCTGGCGGTCATGCAGGCGGCCAATGCGCTGCTGGTGCCGATGGCCGCGACGACACCCGATTTCTGTTCGACCGTCCAGTTTCTGTCGATGATGGACCAGGTGCTCAACCAGCTGACGGGTGCCGGGATCGAGGTCGATTACCAGTTCGTCCGGCTGATCTGCTCCAAGTTCGACGGCAACGACCCCAGCCACGCCATGGTGCGCGCGATCATGGAGCAGAGTTTCGGCCCCGCGCTCCTCCCCGTCCCCATCCTGGAGTCGGCCGAGATCAGCCATGCCGCGATGCGGATGATGACCGTCTATGAGCTGGAAAAGCCGATCGGCACGCCCAAGACGCACAAGCGTTGCCGCGCCAATCTGGACGAGGCGATGCGCCAGGTCGAGCAGCTGGTCCGCCAGAGCTGGGGCCGGGTCGAACCGCTGAGCGAGGAAGCGGTGATCCATGCGGCGGCTTGACGCGACTCCCCTTTCCTACACGATAATGTTCTGCCTATGTTCCGGGCGGGAGGCATAAGATGACGCGCAAACAATCCGATTATCTGGCGGCCCTGCTGGCGGAGGAAGAGGGCGACGCCCCCTCCCCCATCCCGGTCCGCGAGGCCCTGGTGGAACGCAGCCGCGGCACCACGCTGCTCGGCCGCGAGTCCGCGCTTGCCCGCGTCGCCAGCGGCGAGGTGCGGCAGGTCACGCAGCTGCTGCTCGACCCGGCGCGGGTGAAAATCTGGTCGGGCAATGCCCGCAATTACGACCTGCTGACCGAGGCGCATTGCCGCGAGCTGATCGACTCGATCATCGCCGAAGGGGGCCAGAAAGTCCCCGCCGTGGTCCGCCGGATCGAGGGTGATCCCGATCATGATTACGAGGTGATCGCAGGGACCCGGCGCCACTGGTCGATCAGCTGGTTGCGCGCCAACAGCTATCCCGACATGATGTTCGTCGCGCAGGTCGCCCAGCTGGACGACGAGGCCGCGTTCCGTCTCGCCGACCTCGAGAACCGCGCCCGCGCCGACGTCTCCGATCTGGAGCGGGCACGCAATTATCTGGCCGCACTCCAGACCCATTATGGCAACCACCAGACCCGCATGGCCGAGCGGCTGAAGCTGTCCAAGGGCTGGCTGTCCAAGATGCTGAAGGTCGCGGCGCTGCCCGACGCGGTCATCGCCGCCTTCGCCTCGCCCTATGAGGTGCAGCTGAAGCCCGGCTATGCGCTGGCCCAGGCCATGCAGGACGAGAACGAGGTGCGGGTCATCACCCGCGTCGCTGCCCATATCGCAGATGAACAGGCTCAGCGGCGCGAAGCGGGCCAGCCCACCATTCCGCCGACCGATGTGCTGCGCCGATTGCTGGGCGCGTCGAAGGCGGTGGAGGAAGGCCGGGCGCCTGAATCCTATCGCTACATGACCGGTCATGGCCGCGAAGTACTGTCAATTCAGTCAATCAACCGCCACGGGGTGACCGTGCGCCTTCATGCCCATCCGAATGCCGAGGTCGAAGAGGCCGTCAACGCCTTGCGCGACATGTTGGCGCATCTCGAGGCGACGGGGCAGGGGTTGAAGCGCTAAGTGTTTCCCCGGGGAAACATGAGGGCGGGAGGAGTGCATGGTCCTCCTTGCCGGAGCATGAAATTGACCGATGTTTCCTTGGAGAAACATCGGTCAACCGGCGCGAATCTGCCGCCACTCATGAGTTTTCTGAATCACCACGATTTTCCGCTTTCGTCTCGCCTGCAACCGATTCAGGATGGGGTCATGCCGATCGCGCGCGAACACCGCTGGCTCTATCCGATCGACTGGCGTGAATTGTCGGCGCTGATCCGCTTCGGTCGCGCCAAGGGGCGGTGCGAGCATTGTGGGCGGCCGCATGGTCACGCCGTTATGCATCTGGGCGACGGCCGCTGGTGGGACGACGGACGCAGACGGTGGCGTGACGCAAAGGGGCGAAAGGTGAGGGGGCTGGCCAGCCCGACCGCGATGCTTGCCGGGCAGCCAGGTCTTGCGGGAATCGCACCGCCCTTACCGTTCCGCGTAACGCGCGTGCTGCTGGCCAGCGCCCATCTCAATCACAATCCCGGCGACAACCGGCCACGTAATTTGGCGGCGCTGTGCCAAGCCTGTCACATGCGCCACGACGCGCGCGAGCATCGCCGTCGTCGCCTGTGCAATCACTTTCGGGCCAGCGCCATCGGCGACCTGTTCGCCTGATCGAGCGTGCAGCCAAGGCCATTGGGTATAGTGCGTACGACCTGCGGCTAACCCCAATTTCGCCACCCTGCGAAGAGTTGTGTCGCTGTCGACGAATTCATACTCGAAAGCACGAACTCAAACGCGGTTTGGCCGCTATTCCCAGCGGTAGCCCCGGGTCCCCTCCCCAAAGTTCGTGCTTTCGAGTATGAAATCCAACATGACGCGAACCACCACGCCCGCCCGTAAAAAAGACGCCATTTCCGCCCGCTCGGGCGGTCGGCCGCAGGGCGACCTGTTCTACCTCGACAGCCCACTCACCAGCGAGATCCGCGGCGAACGGTCGCTGATGGCCTTTCCCTTCTTCGCGCTCAGCAAGACCGCCTGGATGAAGCCGCTGACCTATTCCCACGCCAATGTTGCGATCGAGGTCCGGCCCTCGGCCAAGGGGGTGGCGACCATCTATGACAAGGAGATTGTCCTTTATATCGCCAGCCTGATGGCGGCCAAGATCGAACGCGGCGAGGAGGTGGGGCAGGACTTCATCTTCACCGCGCATGACCTGTTCTCGGTCACCGGCTCGAACCATTCGGCGCGCTCGTACCAGCGGCTGTCCGAGGCGCTGGAGCGGCTGCAGGGTACGCAGATCAAGACCAATATCGAGGCGGGCGGGGAAGGGGAGGAGGGCTTCTTCTCGTGGCTGTCCGAGGCGCGGTTGCACTATTCCAAGACGCGCACCGGCGAGCGCCGCCTGAAGGCGGTGAAGGTGCGTCTGTGCGACTGGCTGCACCGCGCGATCCTGCGCGACAAGCAGGTGTTGGCCTATGCCGCGGCCTATTTCCAGTTGGGGCCGGTCGAGCGGCGCATCTACGAGGTGGCCTGCGCCACCGCCGAGGACGGGCGGCTGGAGATCGACCTGGCGACCTTCCGGCTGCAAGTCGGATATCAGAACCCGCTCGCCAATTTTCGTGCCGCGATGAAGGCGATCGCGCAGGCCGATGCCATCCCCGACTTCCAAGTCGCGATCATCGAGGATGCCGAGTCCGAACCGACCGAGGGCCGGGGGAGGGGCCGCCGCGCGCCGTCCGCGCGGGTGATCGTCACGGCCCGTCCCAGGGCGCTGGAGGACTTGGCGGAAGCGGACGCGAATCACGTCGATCCGTGATTCGCGGACCGACGATCAATTCATACTCGATAGCACGAACTATCCATCTGAATTGATACTTGATAGCACGAAGTCTTCGCTGAATTCATACTCGATAGCACGAATGATGTTGCCGATTTCGAGCGTTATCTAGCAGTTTTTTTGATTTCCTACTCGAAAGCACGAATCGTGACTGCTTTCTTTGTTGGAAATTACCTGCAAGGTTGCCCCCTATCGCGGGTCGCAGATCTGCGAAGGCAGCATATGGGAGCGGTCGTGACCACATAAAGGAAAGCCCGGCACGAAGGCCGGGCATCCCAGGTATTACAGGAGCGACGTCGCCAAACGTCGATCCGGGGTCTCACTAGCCCTCTCCTGATACGCCTGTCGCCCCTGCGGTTCAAGGATGCGCGCTTCGCGCCACGTTCTTTCTTTGTCTTTTTTGGTCCGGCCCCGGATATAAGGGGAAGGAAGATGACGGCGTTCACCTTTGGTGAAGCGACGACGCGCGTGCTTGCGCAAGTGGCGAGCGGGCAGGGGGGGCGACGCTCCCGCTCGTCCGTGCGGCGCGACAGTATCGAGGCGGGGACGTTCGAAGACGCCTTCTTCGCCAAGCCCGCCAAGGGCGAGTGCGACCGGCTGATCCGCATGGCGCGCGTGGCGCTCGACACCGGACGTCGGATCAAGCGCGAAGCGCGGGGGCAGGGCAGGGACCTGACCGGTGCCGAACATCTGTTGGCCAGCCTGACCGCAGGTGCGGTGCGCGTTTATGAGGAACTCTGCACGCTTGCCCGACTGAACGGTGGCAAGGTTTATCCCAGCTACGACCGGCTGGCCTCGGCCACTGCGCTCGGCCGCGCCACCGTCGCGCGTGCGATCCAGATTTTGGAGGACGCCGGTTTTCTCGTCCGCCAACGCCGCTTCCGCCGGATCGAAGGAGAAGGGCCGGGGCCGCGCTTCGAGCAGACGTCGAATGCTTATCGGGTGGTTGCGCCCAAGCGGCTGCTGTCCCTGCTCCCCCGCTGGCTTCGCCCCGCGCCGGCACCCAACGATACGGTCCAGCACGTGGCCGACGAGGCTGAGGAACAAAAGCGGCTGAAAGGTCAGTTGTCATGCTGTGAACTGGCGCAGATCACCGTGGGCGGTTCGCTCGGCCGGATGTTGGCACGGCTTGGTGCAGTGATTGATCAAATGACGCATTCACGCGAGTCTCACCCCGATCCTGAATCTCTTCCCATTTTATCTTAGAGCCCGCCTCATAATTCGAGCTTAGCGATGCGTTGGATCATTCGCCTGATGGATGCAATTGAGGTGGTCCCGCCTTCCTGAACAGTTTAGCGTGTGGGCTAAGCTATACCCCGGTTGGTTTACGCCGCCATTCTGTTGAACGGCATGTCCGTATACCTCGTCCGGCGTTCGGCCGGCGAGGCAGGAGTGAGGCTGCTACCCGTTGTAATAGCTGACTCACCGGCCGAGCCCGGTTCGCAATTGGGAGCCGGGCCCGAATGCGTTCGGATAGACGCATTCGTACTTCATCGACCGCCAAAGCTGCTCGATAAAGACGTTGTCCATCCAGCGGCCGCGTCCGTCCATGCTGATCCGCACCTCGGCCTCGCGCAACACGTTGGTGAAGTCGGTGCTGGTGAACTGGCTGCGGCGAGCCGGAGCTATTGGGGCTACGACACGAAAGTGTGATCTGCGTACGCCAAGCGTGAACGATAGGCGAACACGTGGCCGCGTCATGCAGCGAGCAACGATGCGGGTGTGCGTAGCGGCCTGAGCTGGCCGACCGGAGGGCGGTCGTCGGTGTTCCAGCGGTAGTCGCCGGTGAGCGAGATATGTTCCCACCCGAGCGGTGCGATGTGGCGGGCAGTTTCGGGAGGCACGGCCATGCCGGCGATGGCCTGTTCGAGGTAGCGGGTGTTCCACAGGATGATGGCGGCTACGAGCAGGTTGAGGCCGGAGGCGCGGTAGGTCTGGTTTTCGAACCGGCGGTCTTGCAGTTCGCCGAGCTGGTTGAAGAACAGCGCTCGGGCGAGCGCGTTGCGCGCCTCTCCCTTGTTGAGCCCGGCTTGGGCACGCCGGCGCAGGTCGATGTCGCGCAACCAGTCGAGCGTTCGATCCGACCGACCTCGCGCAACGCCAGGGCAAGGCCGTTCTGGCGTGGATAGGCGGACAACCGGCGCAGCATCGCGGAGGCGGTGACGGCGCCGCTGCGGATCGAAGTGACGAGCCGGAGCAACTCGTCCCAATGGTCTGCGACGTGGCCGACCGCGACCGGATCGCCGGTCAGGCCGGCGAGCAGCGCCCCGGCATCCTGCTGCGGCAGCAGATGCAGGCGTCGTTTCTTCAGATCCCGCAAACGCGGCGCGAAGCGGTAGCCGAAGACATGGTCGGAGGCCCCGCCGGTATCGGTGTAATGTTCTTCGATCGACAGACCGGTGGCATGGTAGAGCAGCCCGTCGAGGACATAGGGTGCCTCGCCCGCCGTCGCCGCGATCACCCGGCTTGCGAACGGGTCATATTGGTCCGAGATGTGGGTGTAGAAGCTGACCCCGGGCTCGTTGCCGTTACGCGCGTTGATCTCACCGATCGCAGCACCGCGCCCCCCGGCGTGGAAGAGCTGGCCGTCGCCCCAGAGGGCACTTAGCGGCAGGGAGCAATGCGCGTCGATCAGTCGCGCCAGCGCCTCACCATAGGCGGTGTCGCTGACGTACCAGTCATGCAGGTGCGCGAGTTGGCGCAGGGTGGCCGCCTGGCAGGTATCCGCCATGCGGATCAGGCCGAGATTGATGCCGTCCGCCAGGATTACGGTGAGAAGCGCATTGCGATCATCGCCCGGTCGACCGGAGCGGCGATGAGTGAAGCATTCGGAAAAGCCGGTCCAGCCATCGACCTCCAGCAATAGATCGGTGATCTTCACGCGGGGCAGGCGATCGTAGACCATGCGCCGCACGTCCTCCGCATCGGGCGGGGTTGCGGCCTTCAGCGGCGAGATTACGAGACCATCGGCATCGAGCCGCACCTGGGGCAGTTCGCCCTGCCGGGCGAGTGCCGTGACCTGTTCGATCGCGGTATCGAGGCGGGCTCGGCGACCGGCAATAAAGGTATCGAAGTCAGTCTCGATCGCCAGCGGCAACGGTCCGCGCTCACATATCGCGGCGAAGGTGGCGGGTGGCAGGAGGTAACTGTCGGAAGCACGATACTGGCGACTTTCCTCCACCCATATGTCGCCGGCACGCAGCCGGTCGCGCAACTGGGTGAGAGCGCACAGTTCATAGGCCGCGCGGACAACCTGCCCGTCGCGCAGCACAAACGGCCGCCACGATGGCGACACGAAGCGAAGCGGCGGATCGTCGGGCAGGCGTCGCCTGCCGGTCCGATAAACCTCACCGACCACCCGGACCGCATCAAGCAGCCCCTGCACCGGGCCGGCACCCCGGAAAGTGAAGGCGCCCAGGAACGGCCCGATCACCGCGCGCAGCGAGCGATGCCGGTCGATCAGCTCGGCGGTACGGTCGGTCGTCTCCGGCGCGACCAGGATTTCCGCTTCCCCGACCGCCGCCCTCAGTTTTTCCCAATCGATCGCCATCGCGGCGAGCGAGTCCAGCCCTCGCGCCCGTGCATCGACAGCAGGCGGCACGAGCCGGTGAGCAGGCGCAACTGCGCCTGGAGCGCGCGGATCGCACCCAGCGCCTTGTCGCGCGTCCGGTTCTCGGCGCGCCGCATCATGCTGCCGAGGAGCTTGTCCATCATCGTCAGCACCGCATCGGCGAGGCTCTCGCGAAGCCGCAGCGCTGCTGCCGCCAGAACGGCATGGCGGCGCCGGTCGGGCAGTTCCGCTAGATGCTGCGACGTGATCCGCACGGCTTCGTCGGCGATGCGGTCGAAGGCTGCGGCCGGGATCGTTGCGGCCCGTGCCGGTGCCATTCCGATCGCCCGGACATGATCCAGTCGTTCGAGCAGGCGCATGACGTTGCGCGGTGCCGGCGACAGCGGCGGGTTGCGCAGCCACGACAGCCACGTCGCACCCTGGTCGCCACGATGGGCGAGCAGCGCATCGAGGCGGGTACGTCCGCCATCACCCAGCCCCTGGGTCAGCACATCGTGGACGAGTTCGTCGGCTTGGCGGCGCGCTCGTCGTACGATCGCCTCGATAACAGTGACGGGCGGCAGCAACAGGCGACGACGTCGCATTTCGTCGATGACGATCTCGGCCAGCTGGACTGGCTGGATGATGGTCTGCGCCACGGGCATGGCGAAGGCGGCCAGGGCGTGGAAGTCGGTCCGGCCGAACGCCTGATAGCCCATGCGCCGTGCCAGATCGGCGAGATGCGCACGTCGTGTCGGGTCACGATGGCCATAGTCGCGCCAGGCCGCCTCTGCACATCGAGCTGACGGGCGACAAACGACAGGACCGAGACGGGCGGCGTCTCGTCCGCGCCGAGTACCCGCCCGGGCCAGCGCATATAAAGGAGCGTCATGGCGTAGCCGAGCTGCGATGCGGGACCACGCCGGATCAAGACCCAATCGAGATCCTCGCGCGTCAGGGTGAAATGTCGCGCGATCTCGCGTTCGTCGGCCGGTGGATCGAGCTGACGCGCCAGCGCCTCGCGGGTGAGCAGGCGTCGCCTCGCCATGACCCTGAACCTCCTTGAGGCTGTCCGTCAGACGGTGATTGGACGGCCAGCGTGAATGTGTCCGTCAACTCTGGACCTTCGACGGCGATTCGGACAAGACCACGTCAAGATGGGAAAACGGACACTTCGGACCCGCGCATGGCGCTGATCGGCTATGCGCGCGTCTCCACCGCCGACCAGAAGTTGGCGCTCCAGCATGACGCGCTGATCCGCGCCGGTTGCGAGCGCACGTTCGACGATCAGGCATCGGGGGCCAGGGCCGACCGGCCGGGGCTGGCCGAGGCGCTCGCCTATCTGCGGGCCGGCGACACGCTGGTCGTCTGGAAGCTCGACCGGCTCGGTCGCTCGATGCACCATCTGATCGCGCAGGTCGGCGACCTGGCGGCGCGCGGGATCGGGTTTCGCTCACTGACCGAGAATATCGACACCACGACACCGGGCGGAATGCTGGTGTTCAACATCTTCGGCAGTCTGGCCCAGTTCGAGCGCGACCTGATCCGCGAGCGCACCCAGGCCGGATTGCGCGCCGCGCGCGAACGCGGGGCGCAGGGTGGTCGGCGTCCAGTCGTTACCCCCGACAAGCTGCGCAAGGCGCGCGCGCATATTGCTGCGGGCCTGACGGTGCGCGAGGCAGCCGCCCGGCTGAAGATTGGCAAGACCGCGCTCTACAAGGCGTTGGAAGGTGCGGGCGCACAACGCGTCGGCGAAACGGCAGGGACAGGCGCATGACAGGCGAACGCGATCCGAACATCGTCACCTCCGGCCTGTCCGGCATCGTCACCGAGCAGGGCATCACGGTCGAGGTCCACATCATCCGCCTCGAAGACGAGCCGGGCTGGACGCTGGAAGTGGTGAACCACAGCGGCACCTCGACCGTGTGGGACGATCCCTTTGCCACCGACGATGCCGCATGGGCCGCTTTCCGCCACACCGTCGAGAAAGAGGGCATGCGCGCCTTTCTCGATCAGGCCGTCGTGATCCCGTTTCGGCGCTGAATGCGTTAGTAGGCCAAGAGCAGGAGATCGACGATGCCGACAAGCGCCAGGCCGCTGTGGATCCTGACCGGATTGCTGCTCGCCTTCTATCCGGTTCTGAATTTCGTCTACTGGCCGCAGGTCCTTCGCTCGGGTGTGCTGCCTCCCAATGGCGACAGCATTGGCATCCCCATGTACGGCAGCATCCTGGTGACGATCGTCGCGTCGCCCATCGTGCTGGGCATCGCCTGGCTTTGTCTTCGACGCTATGATCCAGCTACCCGCCTTGCCAAGATCAGGTGGGATCGCCCCATCCGCACGGTCGCGGCCAGCTTGGTGTTCGGAGGGGCTGCCGTGCTGTGCGTCTTCGCCAGCGTCGCTGAACTGGGTCATGCGATGCCGTGGTACGAATACCTCTGGGCCGGATATGCGCTGGCATGGGTGCCTTGGTTGCTCGGTATACGAGCCGCCGTGATCGATCAGGAAAATACGGCAGGCGACTGAACCCCGCCGTTCACCGCTCGTTCGCTCCTACCGTACGCAGAATGCACTTTCGTGCAGTCACCCCTTGAAGGGCATCATCCTCGCCGGCCGCACGGGCAACGCGGCTCCATCCGGCGACATTGGTCGTCAACAAGCATCTGCTGCCGGTCTACGACAAGCCGATGATCTATTATCCGCTGTTGGCGCTGATGCTCGCCGGCATTCGGGATATCCTGATCATCTTCAGCCCCGATTATCTGCCGCATTACCGCACTTTGTTCGGCGACGGATCGGCGCTGGGCCTGAAAATCGCCTATGCCGAGCAGCCCGCGCCTGAGGGGCTGCCGCAAGCGTTCACGATCGGGCGCGACTGGATCGCAGGGCAGGCGATGACGCTGGTGCTCGGCGACAACATCTTCTTTGGCAACGGCCTGCGCACCTTGCTACGCCGCGCCGTCGCCCGGATCGAGGCGGAGGGTGGCGCCACGCTCTTCTCCTACCGGGTCGACGATCCCGAACACTATGGCGTCATCGCCTCGATGACGACGGACGGGCGGTGTCCCTCGAGGAAAAGCCCGAACGCCCACGCTCGAACCAGACCGTGACCGGCCTCTACATGTTCGACGCCGGCGTCTGCGACCATTCCGAGGCGCTCGTGCCCTCGGCACGGGGCGAGCTGGAGATCACCGACCTTGCGCGCCGCTACATGGATGCCGGCACGCTCCACGTCGAGCCGATGGGCCGCGGCTTCGCCTGGCTCGACACCGGCATGCACGACAGCCTGCTTGAGGCCGTCGAGTTCGTCCGCACCATCCAGCACCGCCAGGGCATCCAGATCGCCTGCCTGGAAGAGATCGCCTACCTCCAGGGCCTCATTACCCGCGAGGCGGCGGAGGCGCGGGGCCAGGTGCTCGCCAAGACCGCCTACGGCCGCGCGATCCTGACCGCGATCGCGGGAACGCCCGTCCCGCAGGGGGACCGAAGGGCGGGCAAGCGGCGGCAGCGACCCTTTACCGACGTGCCGTGAGCGCGTATGGCGGACGCACCCCCATCACCGGTGGACGGGTCTTGCCGGTAGGACCGGATTGAGATCATCCGCCATTGTCGTTAAGGATCCGGCGCTTCTGTTCGCGAGGTTTTCCGGGCGGTTAGGTGTATGGGCATGCTGGGCAACGCCGATACCTTTTCCCGGCCCTCTCCTTCTTCCAGGCAGTTGATGACGACCTCCGATCCCAAGAGTGTGAAGACGCATTGGCGCCCGCGCAGCGTGCTGCTGCAGTTCCGCGCCATCGCCTATCTGCTGTGCTGCGACATGGCGGCGATCTTCGGTGGCTTCGCGATCGCCGCCATGTCGCGTCAGTCGATCATCGTCGACAGCGGCTGGCTGGTCTTCGCCCTCGTGCTGATGCCGCTCTACGCGCTGATCGCCTCCAATCTCGATGCCTATGATTCCGAAAATCTGCAGGATCCGTTCGGCGCGATCCGTCGCGGCATCCAGGCGCTGGCGATTGCGATCAGCTGCGTCATCCTGGCCGCCTTCTACCTAAAGTCGGCGACCGCCTTTCCGCGCCTGACGATCGGCCTCGGATCCGCGCTGGCCGCCTTGCTGCTGGTGACGGGACGCTATGTGTTCGTCCGCCATCTCACGTGGTTCGTCGGCGGCAATCCGTTCAGCTCGATTCTGCTGTGCGACCGCGGCGCGCCAATCCCGCCGGGCAACTTCTCGATGGTGATGGCGGCGGAATCCTATTTTGATCCGGAAGCGCACGATCCGCACATGTACGATCGCCTCGCGACGCTGGTCGCCAGCGCCGACCGCGTCGTCGTCACCTGCGCGCCCGAACATCGCATGGCCTGGGCCAAGGCGCTGCGCGGCGCGAACGTGCAGAGCGAGATCGTCGTCCCTGAACTGGCGGCGATGGCGCCGCTCGGCCTCGGTCCCAATCGCGACGTGCCGTCGGTCATCGTCGCGGCGGGGCCGCTCGACCTGACCGACCGGATCGTCAAGCGCCTGTTCGATATCGCGCTCGCCTCGGCCGCCTTGCTGTGCCTGTTGCCGTTGCTCGTCCTCACCGCGATCGCGGTACGGCTGAACAGCCCGGGGCCGATCCTATTCAAACAGGTGCGCATCGGCCGCGGCAACCAGATGTTCCAAATGCTCAAGTTCCGCTCGATGTACGTCCAGCAGTTGGACGGCGCCGGCCATCGCTCCGCCTCGCGCAACGACGACCGGATCACCCGGGTCGGGCGGATCATCCGCAAGACCAGCATCGACGAACTGCCGCAGCTGGTGAACGTGCTGAAGGGCGACATGAGCATCGTCGGTCCCCGCCCGCATGCCCTGGGGTCACGCGCCGCAGACAAGCTGTTCTGGGAAGTCGACCAGCGCTATTGGGACCGCCACGCGACCAAGCCGGGCCTCACCGGCCTTGCCCAGGTTCGCGGCTTCCGCGGTGCGACCCTGGTCGAGGACGATCTGCGCAATCGCCTGCAGGCGGACCTCGAATATCTTGAAAATTGGTCGATCTGGCGGGATATCAAGATCATCTTCCTGACCGTCCGCGTCATCCTCCACCGCAACGCCTTTTGACGACCGGCCCCTATCGGCGCGTGCGACGGGACGAAGGGAAAGTTTATGGCACTTTTGTGAAAGGGGGCTATGCTGCGCAAGTCACCGCCGGATACGGGCGGGGCACCACAGGAGCAGGCATGGTTGAAATCGCGCTTGGGTATGCGGTTGGCTCGGTAGTTCTGGGCCTGTGCCTGGGTGGAGCGACACAGGTGATAAAGACGCGCATACCGTATTGACCTTAGGCGGCGTCTGCATTTAGAGGATTCCGTTTTTCCGTGGGTTCTGATTCAAGGCTGGTGAAGGAGCCGGTTGATGAGCAGACGCACGCTGACAGATGAGCAATGGGAGCGGATCGCTAGATATCTGCCCGGGCGTGAAGGAACGCGAGGGCGCAGCGGCGTGGACAACCGGCTTTTCGTGGACGC
>NZ_MQUI01000064.1:0-15115 GCF_001970915.1 Sphingomonas sp. Sph1(2015) | reverse complement strand
TGGGGCGCTTCCGCAAGCGAAACGCCCAGGGCGATGCCCCACCCCAACCCCTCCCCTGAAGGGGAGGGGCTAAAACCGTGCAATGCTGATCGCTTTCAATTCTAGAAGCATGACCCCGCCTGTCCTTTCCGCAAGGGGTGTCACCGGGTCACGCTCTCGCAAGCGACCCGGTGGCTGGTGGTCGAGCCCATGTCGACCGAGACGGGCAACAGCATATGGGGTATTTCACAGACCCATCGGACAGCCGGCCGCTCCCGTGGTGGTGTCGCCCGCCACGGGAGAAATCCTTGCGCCGAGGCGACCAGCGCCTCGTCCAGGTCGCCGTCCGTTGCCGAGTTGAAGCCCCAAGGGCATGTCATACTTCGGCTTACCCGTCATGTGGCTGGTGTTTGTCGGAACGGTCGTGCTGCCTTCAGAGGGGCCGGACGACCGCCGGGCTATCGGTGGGTTGCGACACGAACCCGTTGCGCAGCGGACGTCCGAAACCGGGAAGCGCGATCTCGAACTCGTCACCGGGACGCGTGCGAAAACCATCGGTGAAACTCAGGGTCGCAGTTCCGAAGAAATGCACATGCATGTCCCCGGCACGGCGGAACTGGGGATATTTGAAATGATGGTGTTCCAGATTGGCGATGGTGTGGCACATATTCGCCTCGCCGGTCAGGAACGGCTTTTCCCAGACGATCGCCCCATCGCGTCGAATGCGACTGGTTCCGCGCAGGTCGTCCTCGATCGGGCCGAGCACCAGTTCGGGGCCGATCGCGCAGGCCCGCAGCTTGGAATGGGCAAGCCACAGATAGTTGCCGCGCTCGGTCACATGATCGGAGAATTCGTTGCCGACGCAAAAGCCCAGGCGGCAGGGCGTTCCGTCGGCAGCGATCAGATAGATACCGGCGAGTTCCGGTTCCTCTCCGGCGTCCTGCGCGAAATCAGGGCAGGGGATCGGCGCACCCGGCGCCACGATGCTGTCGCCGTCGCCCTTGTAAAACCATTCGGGCAGCGCGCCGATCTGCCCGGGGGCCGGACGTCCGCCGTCGAGGCCCAGCTTGAACATCTTCATCGAGTCGGTCTGGTCGGCCGTCTCCGCCAGCGACGCGTGCATTTTGGCACGCCCCTCCGCACTGCCAAGATGGGTAAGGCCGGTCCCCGACACCAGCAGATGCGCCGGATCGGGATGTGCGACGGGGGCGAGCAGGTCCCCCCGCCCAATGATCGCATCATAGTCTTGCGGTGCCCCATCGGCATGGTCGGCGATCCGTGCGGCCAAGGCGATGCCGTCACGGATCGCTGCGCTCGCATGGTCGCGAAGCGTGCCGCCCGCGCAGGGGAGGATCGAATCGCCATCGACGATGCCGGTACGGACGGAGTCTCCGTCGCGAAATTGAATGATCCGCATCGTCATGTCACTCGATGATCTCGAACTGGTCATCATAGGCATGTGACAGGGTCAGGCCCAATCCCGGCACGTCGTCGGCGAGTTGCAGGAAGCCGTCCTCCGCGATCGGTTCGCCTTCGAAGATATAGTAGAACAGCTCGTTGCCGACCTCGACCGTGTGCTTCGGGAAATATTCGCTCATGGGCGAAGCCGTGCTGCTCATGGTCAGGTGATAATTGTGCATCTGACCGGCATGCGGGATGACCGGCACCGAATGCGCCTCGCACAAGGCGTTGATCTTGGTCGCGGCGGTGATGCCGCCGACGCGGTTCGTGTCGTACTGCACCACACTGACCGCCTTGCGATCGAGCAGCTGCTTGAAGCCGTACAGGCCAAATTCGTGTTCTCCGCCGGAGATGGGAATGTCGGTCAGGGCATTCAGTTCGGCATAGCCGTCGATATCGTCGGCAATGACCGGCTCTTCCAGCCACCGCGGCTGGAACCGGGTCAGCTTGGGGAGGATCCGCTTCGCATATTCCAGCGTCCAGCCCATATAGCATTCCAGCATCAGGTCGCATTCATAGCCGATGACTTCGCGGATCGCCTCGACCGACTTCAAATTCTCGGTGACGCCGCGCTGGCCGTGCGCCGGGCCGTAGCCGAACCGCATCTTGAACGCGGTGAACCCCTTGTCGAGGAAGGTCTCTGCCTCCTCCTGCATGGTCACGATATCCTCGCGATACAGCTTAGAGTAATAGCAGGGGATCTTTTCCTTGGTGCGCCCGCCCAGCAGCTTGAAGACCGGCTTGTTCACCGATTTGCCCAGGATATCCCAGATGGCCAGGTCGATCGCGGAGATCGCGGCCATCGTCACGCCCTTGCGTCCCCAGGCCAGCGTCGCGCGGTACATGCGCTGCCACAGATATTCGTAATCCCACGGGTCCTGCCCGATCACCAGCGCGGCGAGATACTCATCGATGATCGCCTTGGCGATACGGGGCGCCAGCGCGACATTGCCCAGCCCCACGATCCCTGCGTCGGTTTCCACCTCCACCACGCACCAGTTGAGGAAGCGGAACCGCTTCATCGAATCGGCGCCATTGTCGTAAAGCTGATCCATGGCGTTGGTGCAGAAATTGGCGTGCGGTGGCACGACTTCGCCCTTCCATTCATAGACGCGGGCGCGAACGGCGGTGATCTTCATGCTATGGCTCCTGTTCAGGCGGCATCGGCCAGGCGGGCGGTCCGAGCGGACGCGCCCATGCGGCAGGCGATACGAAAGGCGTTGTGGGTGGCGTTCACGTCGGCGACATTGGTCCCGGCAATGTCATAGGCGGTGCCGTGTGCCGGGGTGGTGATCGGGATCGGCAGGCCGCCCTGCACCGTCACGCCGCGCGAGAAGCCGAGCAGCTTGATCGCGATCTGCCCCTGGTCGTGGTACATGGTGACGATGCCGTCATAGTCCCCGGCCCGGGCCTTCAGGAAGATCGTGTCGGCGGGGAAGGGGCCTTCCACCGGAAGACCCTCGGCCTGCAGCGCGGCGACCGCAGGCGCGATGATGTCGATCTCCTCGCGGCCGCAGGTCCCACCGTCCCCGCCATGCGGGTTGAGCGCGGCGACGGCGACCCGGGGGGCGGCGATGCCGCTCGCGAGCAGCGAACGGTGCAACAGACTCGCGGCGGCCTCTACCCGGTCCTGGGTGAGATGCGCGGTCACGTCCTTCAGCGGGATATGGGAGGAGATACGCGAGGTCCACAGGTCGCCCAGCGTGTTGAATTCACAGAAATAGCCCGTCACGCCGAGATATTCGGCGAAATGGTGCAGCTCGTCCTCGTGCCGCAGGCCGCCCTGCTTCATCGCGAACTTGTTGAGCGGGGCAAAGCAGATCGCATCGATCTCGCCCGCCATCGCCGCGTCCATGCATTGGTTCAGGACGGTCAGCACACTGGCGCCGCCGGCGGCATTGGCTTCGCCGCTGCGCACGTCGGCGGGATCGATCGTGTCGACAGCCAGGAAAGCCGGCGTGGAGGTATCCCCGCGGTCGCGCACGTCGGACAGCGACGCGACATCGACGGTTTCGATCGACAATCCTGTCAGAGACTTTGCCTGATCCCAAAGCCATCGGTCCCCGACAAGGACGACATTGGCCTCGGTCAGGTCCGCCTGCGCCAGAAGTTTTGCGACGAGTTCGGGACCGATGCCTGCCGGATCACCCAGGATCAGCGCGACGACGGGCAGAAGTGTGTCTGGATGCGATGTCATGGAATATTCCGTTCTGCTGAAACTGCGAGGGGCGGCCGTCACGCGGGGATCACGAACGAGACGTCGGGCTCGCGCTGGGTTGCGATCATGCGTTCGAATTGCAGCGTTTCGAGGTTGAAATACCCCACTCGGTCATCGTCCTGCGACACGAAGGCGATCGGCAATGTCGGGTGCAGGCTGAGCGCGATCGCCCGCGCATCCATCGGGATATGGACCTGTTCCTCCAACGTGTCGGAATCACAGATCGACAGGCTGCGCTCGCCATAGTTGGTCACGATCAATCGGCCGTCGCGCGCCAGATATATACGCGTCGGGTCGTCGCGCGACGGTGCGCTGCGGGTCACCGTCATGGTTGCGGTGTCGATGATCGACAGCGTGCGGCTGATCCGGTTGGTGACATAGAGGCGACGCCCGTCCGGGCTCAGCCGATACCCCTCGGGCTTCAGGCCGGGATGGCAGGCGACCGGCGCGACCAGCGGATCGCGCGGCGCGACGCGGGTGACCGTATGCGAGAGCAGGTTCATCACATAGGCCACTTCGCCATCGGGCGTCAGCGCGAAGAGGTGCGACTTGATCCCGCCGACCGGCACGGCCCGCGACGGTGCCGTGTCCCGCGCCGGATCGTCGAATGCCAGCAGTACGCCCTGTTCTTCGCTCAGCACATAAAGCCGGTCCTGCTGGTCGATCTGAACGCCGTGAGGCCGATGATAGGGCGCGAAGTCGATCGTGCGGACGTGCTGGCGGGCCGCGATGTCGATCTGGAGGATGGCGCTGCCGCCTCTTCCGGGATGGCCGGACGTTTCCACGCCATAATGGCCGACATAGGCATAATGCCGTGCGGCATCGACCACGAATTCGTGCGGGAAATCCGGTAGCGCGATCGACGCCGTCCGTTCGCCGGTCGCAAGGTCGTAATAGCTGAAACAGTGGCTGCACTTCTCGACGAGAAGCAACGTGCCCGAGATGTCCGTCATGCTGGCATGTCCTGAACGGGGCGGGCCGCCGCGCGGGTGGCCAACCGGATACGATAGAGTGAGGTGGTCGCGGTGATGAACAGCTCATCCCCATTCGGCCCGCCAAAGGTGCAGTTGCTGACCTTTTCGGGAACCGGAATGCGGGCCAGACGGGTGCCGTCGGGGTGGTAGAGCTGGATCGAGTCCGCCGAACTGGTGAAGATCCAGCCACGCGCGTCCACGCGGAAGCCGTCGGCGAGACCAGGCTCGACGACCGCGAAGACGCGCGGGCTGGTCAGGCATTGCCCGTCGACGACGTCGAAGGACAGGATATGGTGGTTGCCCGTGCCATCGTCGCGCAGCGCGGCCGAGGTGTCCGACACATACAGCACCATCTCGTCGGGGCTGAACGCGAGACCGTTGGGTTCCTCGATCCGATCGGTCGCGATCGTGATCTCCCCCGTCGCGGGATCGAAGCGATAGACGTGGTTGCCTGTCTGTTCGCTGGGAGCCTTGTGCCCCTCGCGGTCGGATACGATCCCATAGGGCGGGTCGCTGAACCAGATCGTGCCGTCGGACTTGACGACCACGTCGTTGGGGGAATTCAGGCGTCGACCGTCGAAGCGATCGACCAGCGTCTCGACCCGTCCGTCCTGCGCCGTGCGTTCGATCGCCCGCCGTCCGTGCGAACAACTGACCAAGCGGCCTTCGCGGTCGATCGTGTTCCCGTTTGTGAACTCGCAATTTTCGCGAAAGACCCGCAGCCCGTCCTGGGCCGACCAGCTCAGCATCCGGTTGGCCGGAATATCGCTCCAGACCAGCAAGCCCTGACCATCGAGCCACGCCGGGCCTTCGGACCAGGTCGCACCGCTGGCAAGACGTTCGAGCTGGCTGTCAGGATAAAAGGCGGCCCGGGCGCGCTCGTCGAAAATCTCGATCGGCAATATCGCTGATAGCTCTTCGATCATCCTCACCTCTTCGGCTTTGTCGTCGCCAGGATACAAACTTGGCAACATTTTGCAAGCGCTTGCAAAAAGACTTAGAAATTTGCGACCGTCTTGGCGCCGACGATCACCAGCGGTCTGGCATCGGGATGGCCGCCGGGGTGACGCCAGAGCTGCATGTTGGGACGAACGACCAGTCCCTTTCGGACATTGAAGCCGTAATACACCTCGACCATCTGCTCCGATCGGCGCGGAGCGAGCGTCGTCCGCCCCATATCGCAGAGCGCCTCGTCCAGACGGGTCAGATGGTCGTTGATACGGCCCAGGCCGATGCCGACGGCGAGTTCGTCCACGGGACGCAAGGGGATGAGGCCGGTGGCCGCGATCCCTGCTCCCAGCTTGCCATACATCGTGGATGCGCCGCTGGTCGTCCAGGTGGCGTTGACGAACGTGCTCACCGCGCCGCTGCCATCCGGGCGCGGGGGAATGAGCGTCTGCTGCACGTTCCCGAACACCCCCCAGTGGCGATTGTCGATGGCGCGCGGCAATTTCCCCAGGACTTGCGGCCGTCCGTCCGTATCGAACGCGATATCGGGTAATTTTGCATTGCTGTAGAAGAACCCTGCCTTGACGATCCCCGGCCGCGCCTTCCCCAGCGGATTGACGAAGCGAGCCTCGACCGGCAGCAGGATGCCGATGCCGCCGTTCGTCCGCAGGCTGAACCCAACTTCCGGGTCGATGTTGCGGGGATCGACCTGATACAGCCCGACCGCCAGTATCTTGTCGGGCGCCACGTTGATCAGCGCGCGGCCGCCCCATTGGCTGACCGGGAAATTGTACCAGAGATTGTGCGCGATATGTCCCGTAGCGGACCCGACCAGATAGAGGCTCATGAAGTCGCCGCGTCCGGCGTTGAAATCATCCCCCGGCGCCACACGCCCCAGCTTGAGGTCGATCGGTCCGATCCTGTCCTGCCAGAAAGCCGCCGTCAGCCGCCAGATCCTTCCCCGCCCAAAGGTGCCCTGCGAGAATTGGAGCAGGTTGACCCCGATCTGCCGGTCGAGGAGGGGGCCGTCGCGCTTGGTGATGGTGGCCTGGAACATACCCGGCAGTCCCATCGTCTTCCGCAGGTCGGCGGTGATGCCCGCATTGATCTGCCACACCAGCGTGGCGTCGTGCCGGGGAGCGCCCGCGGCATCTGCGCCGAACTCGCCCACGACGGACAGGGTGGGCACGATCCCCCTGGCGCTCAGTTTGGGCAGGACGCCGCCCCAGTCGCCGAACAGGCGCGGGTTGGCAGTGATCGGCACATTCGTTCCCGGCGGCGATGGTTTGCGGGAAGGATGCGCCACTTCCTGCGATCGCGACGGTAACGGTGCGGGGTCGCCCGCCAGCTCGGGTTGGGCGGGCACGGTTGCCACCGGCTGCGGGTCGGCGGGGGAGGCGGACGGAAAGGCCGTGGCAATGGCCGCGGCGATGACGGTCAGCATGGCGTGATATCCTTGTCAAAGGAGCGGTTACGGGACGACCTGCCAGAGCAGGGCGATCAGGAGGAAGGCGATGCCGCCCCCCGCCGCCGTCGCCGGCGTCCACCGAGTGAGGCCTTCGCGTGTCGTCAGTCCACTCAGTCGCGTGACGAACCAGAAGCCGCCGTCATTGACGTGCGACAGGCACATGCCGCCCGCACCCATCGCCAATGCGAGCAGCGCCAGCCGATTCGGCGACAGGTCCATCGTTGCGACCAGCGGCTGCAGGATGCCGGCCGTCGCCATCAGTGCGACGGTGGTCGGCCCTTGAAGGACCCGCAACGCCAGGGTCGCCGCGAACGCCAGCGCAAGCACGGGAAGGCCCGTATCCTGCAAGGCTCCGCTCAATGCGGCGCCAACGCCTGTGCCGACCAGGATCTGGGCCAGTCCGCCCCCGGCGCCGGTCACCAGGATGACCATCGCCGTCGGGGGCAGTGCGGATGCCAGCGTGTCGGACACCACCGACATGGGCTGCCCCCGTCGAATGCCAAGCAGCCAGGCACATAGAAGGACGTCGATCAGCAGGGCGATATAGGGAACGCCCAGGAGGCCGATCACATAGGCCACGACGGAACCGGCAGGCAGCAGGGCGCCAGCCAGCATCCCGCCCAGGATCAGGACGATCGGCAGGGCGATCACGCAAACGATCAACGACACGGGCACCTCGTCCAGCGCGCTGGACCGCTGGATCGCACTGACCCCATGGCCCTCCGGCAGATGGCCGCCCTGCTCGATCTGCTCGGCGACTTCCGGAAGCACGCCGACCGGGCGCCGCATGATGACGCGGGTGACCGGGAACATCAGCATCGCCGTCACCGCCGCGATCGGAAGCCCGAACAGCACCATTCGCCCCAGATCGATCCCCAGAATACCGGCGACCGCAACGGCTCCGGGATGTGGTGGCAGCAGCGAATGCACCAGAAGGAGGATCGCGCAGACCGGAACGGCATAGACAGCGGGTGGGCGGCCGGTGCGACGCGACACGCCGTAGATCACCGGCATCAGCATGATGACCCCGACCTCGAAGAAGACGGGGATGCCCAGGATGAACGCGGTGGCGCAAAGGGCCAGGGGAATGCGATCGGTGCCGAACCGGGCGGCCAGGGCATCCGCAAGTGCCCTGGCCCCTCCGGATTGATCGACCATGCGGCCGATCATCGCCCCAAGCGCGACGAGAAGGGCGACGTGGCCCAGCGTCTTGCCCACCCCTCCCTCGACCATCTTCAGGGCGGCCTCGACGCTGCCGACGCCGGCCGCGGCAAGCAGCGTGGCCACGATGGTCAGGGACAAGAAGGGATGCAGTCGCAGCTTCAGGATCATGAACAGGAGCAGGGCCAGTGACCCTAGCCCGAGCAGCAACGGCGTCATGCTTTCCAAAATCTCTCTCCTATTCCCGCGAACCGCTTTCGGTTTCGCTGCCTCCCCATCAGTTCAATCACGTTTTGCAAGCGCTTGCAATATTCGATCGCCATGCGTAGGTTTGACGGATAAGAAGTTGTTGGGACGAGGACATGCCCGAGTGGATTCAGGCCATGGTCGCATGGGCGATGACACCCCTGTCAGGTGCCAGTGAACATCACATTGCGGTCATCGTGTCGTGGCATGCCCGCTGCATGGTTGTGGGATGGAACATCCTGCTGCCGCTTGGCATGCTGGTCGCCCGATTCCTTAAAATCCCTCGCCTTTCGCAATGGCCCCACAAACTCGATCAACGGCTGTGGTGGCTGCTCCACGTACGGCTCCAGGTCGCCGGGTGCGCCATGGCCGCGATCGGCCTTGCCCTGATCCTGGGGCACGGCAGGGATCAAGGTGCGATGGCGCTATGGCATCATCGACTGGGATGGGCGGTGATGTCCGCCGCGCTCCTCCAGATACTGGGCGGCATGTTGCGCGGGACAAAGGGCGGCCCGACCGACCGGACGAGTCTGCGCGGCGATCATTATGATATGACGTTGCGGCGTCGTATTTTCGAGCGCGTGCACAAGTCTCTGGGCTGGCTCTGCCTGCCACCGGTATGGGCCGCGACGGCACTGGGCCTGATCATGGTCGACGCGCCGCGCTGGATGCCTGTTGTCCTGACGATCTGGTGGGTGGCTTTCCTTGTGGTCTTTATCCACCTGCAACGCACCGGACGGTGTTACGACACCTACCATGCCATCTGGGGCGATGACCCCGGCCATCCCGGCAATAGCCGACGTCCGATTGGCATCTGGGTTCGGACCCATCCGACGCGGGGATGACTGGCGGGGGCGGCTTGCCATATAGCCGAATATCGGGCTGAATCGTCGACATGACCCGCCGCAGCCCCACCCTGAACGAAGTCGCTCGCCTGGCAGGCGTATCGCCTTCCGCAGTCTCCAGGACATTCACCGTCGGTGCCAGCGTGGCAGACAAGACGCGAGCCAAGGTCCTTCAGGCGGCGGAATTGATCGGATACCGCCCGAACCTGCTGGCACGCTCACTCAGCAGGCAACGCAGCGGCACGGTGGGAATAGCCGTCACCCGCCTCGAGAACAGTTTCAACTCGCTGCTGCTCGAAGAGTTGGCCACGGCCTTGCAACGCGTCGGATTGGGGTGTCGCCTGATCGTGACGGGTGACCGAGATGCCGTGGATGTCCGTATCGAAGAGGTTCTCCAACATCAGATCGACGTTCTGGTGTTGTGCGCCGTCAATCTCTCATCCCGAATCGAGGAAGAATGCGCCGCAGTCGGCGTGCCCGTCGTTATGGTCAACCGCATCACACCGGGTGTCGGACGCAGCGCCCGGGCGATCGCCATTGTCGGGTCCAATGAGGACGGCGGCCGGGTGGTCGCCGATCATCTGGCGGAGGCGGGCCATCGCAGCTTTGCCTTCATCGCCGGCTCCGTCGACGCATCGAACAGCCGTGAACGCGAAGCCGGGTTCATTGCGGGCTTGGCCAAAAGCGGTTTGCCCGCGCCCATCGTTGAGACGGGCCATTACACCTTCAACGGAGCGATGGACGCGACCCGCACGATATTGAACACGGTCAATCGACCTGATGCCCTTTTCTGCGCCAATGATCATATGGCGCTTGCCGCCATCACGGTCGCGCAAACGGAATTCGGCTTGTCCGTCGGGAAAGACATTTCCATCGTTGGCTTCGACGATTCGCCCGCGGCGCGTTTCGGCGCAGGCTTGACCAGCTTTTCGCAGCCCGCCAGCCTCATGGCCGAAGAGGCGGCCAGAAATATCATCGCGCTTCTCGGCGGGAACAGGACGGAAGACGGACTTTTCGTTGTCCCTGGATCATTGAAAATACGAGGATCTTCGCGGCCCGCTAATCCGTAGGGCGATGTATGGACTTTCGACGGATCATGCCTTCGCGAGCGTCGCTGAAGGCTATTGTGAATTGGGGAAGGGGCGGGCGAATGGCCGACGTCCCTCTGGCCGTTTCCGTTCAAACTTGCGCTACCTGTCGGGATGCCACGCGGCGATACCGCTATTGCCCAAGGTGACTCCAGCCCATCTATCGAATGGCGGCCTCGGCTATCGCCACGGTTGCGGCCCTACCTCTTCGCCGTTCCATTTCCTGGGCGGGTGAGGCGCCCTGCCCGAACGACTGCTTGGCAACACTGTGTGGCTTGAACCGCTGGTCCAGATAGCCGCCCGCGACCGAGCCACCCAGCACCAGGGCACCGATGATACCGGCGCCGAGAAACCCTGTGCTGCGTCTCATATGACCACTCCCGAATGCGTGCAGGCAAATACGGGTCGGAAACGGGCCTGTCTGGGGCAGGCTCCCTGCGAAACAGTTTATTACACGTCTCGCGCATCACAGCCTGGATCGGTGCCTGGCCCGTCATGCCCGGCCGGTTGGCACCCGAGCGATCCGCGTCGTAAAGGCGGGCGATCCCATATCCGATCAAAACCGCCACCGTCGTCTGAACCCCTGTTCGACCGTGACAGCGGCGACAGTCCCCAAGCGACCAACCGCCCAAATCTCTTCCGATCCGTTCGATAATAACAGGCCAATGATCCGGCTGCCCAACTCTGGCCTCGGCGGGGCACCATTGTCCGGTAAGACTGGCGAGTCTTCTCAGACATCACCGCGCCGCTTGCATCGACTTATGTCGGACTATAACCCGGTCTATCAGGACGCCGGGGGAATTCATGATCCGGCGGTGAAGCGGGAGGGGGCGCGTCATGCGCAAATTGGGCCGATCGCGCCATTTGTATCTGTTGCGGGCCATGGTGCTCGTCAGCGCGGTGGCGCTGGGCAGCAAGGCCGTATTCCCGGCACCGCGTGAAGAGGTTCTGCTGGGGGATGTCGTACCCGCGCATGATCCGGTGCTGATTCGCGAAGGCGATCGCTATTACGTCTATTCGACGGGACAGCGCGAGCGGCGGCCGCTGGTGGCCCGGACTTCGCGCGACCTGCGACACTGGGCTGCGTTGCCGTCGCCTTTGCCCGATCTGCCGGACTGGGCACGGGCAGCAGTGCCCGGCGCGCGCGAGATGTGGGCTCCCGACATTACGCGGGTCGGAAATCGATACAGGCTATATTATTCGGTTTCCCGCTTCGGCACGCAGCATTCGGCGATCGGATTGGCGACCGCCACGACGCTGGACCCGGCCGCGCCCGGCTATGGCTGGCGGGACGAGGGGCTGGTGATCGCCTCGCGGGAGGGGGATCCGTATAATGCGATCGACCCGGCGTTCGCGCGTGATCGCGGTGGCGGAGAATGGCTGAGCTTTGGAAGTTTCTGGGGCGGGATCCAGCTGGTCCGGCTCGATCCGCAGAGCGGAAAGCCTGCGGCGGGCGCCACGCCGCAGATGATCGCCCGGCGTGATATGGGGGACAAGACCAATGCGATCGAAGCGCCCTTCATCATCGATCATGGCGGATGGTACTGGCTGATCGTATCGTTCGACTTTTGCTGTCGTGGAACCAGCAGCAGTTATCATCTGCGCATCGGGCGCGCGCGGTCGATCGAAGGCCCCTATCTGGACCGTTCGGGCCGGGCGATGCGCGAGGGCGGCGGGACGGTATTGCTTCGGGCGGATGCGGCAGGGCGCGATCGCTTTCGGGGGCCGGGTCATGCCGGCGTGATGCGTGATCGCGACGGGCACCATTATCTGGTCCATCATGCCTATGACGCGGCGGCCGGGGGCGTCGCGACGTTGCGGATCGCCCGGCTCCAATGGGACAGGGCGGGATGGCCGGTCGTGGAAAAGACGGCGTCCTGACCATCGCGTCGTTTCGGCGGGTGGGCGATCCATTGCCCGATTTTGACATAACAGGTCGCGATCGTTTCCGGCGGCCAGGCTCCGAAGCGCCGGAAAGATCCGTGCGCCAATCTAAAAGACCGACAAGTGAGCCTTTGTCCAAATGGGGCAGGCCCGTCATCCTATCTCCCTGAATACCAACCGAAATGACATGATCGAAAGCGCTAACATCTTCACAGGCCCGCCGTTGGGGAGTGTGACCCAAAATCCACTATCTGAACCTTGTATAAAATTTTTGTTATCATCGTCTTGACCAGGCTGGGAGTTAGTCAGACAAATCGTCCCGTCACTGGCACCGAAAACTCGGGCCAAATGGAGGGGAAATCTGATGAAGCGCCACATCCTTTTGCTGTCCGTCACGCCATGGGCGTTGCTGGCGGCCCCCGCCATGGCCCAGACGTCGACGAACGCGAAGACGACCCAGCCCGCCGATCCGAACGCCCCGATCGAGGCGCAGACCGCCATCGGCATTCGCCAGGACGTCGCCGAAGTGCCGGACCGCAGCCCGGTCCAGGCCTCGACCACCGGCCTGCCCGAAACGCAGGCCGATCCGCGCGATATCGTCGTCACCGGCTTTCGCGCCAGCCTGGGTTCGGCGCAGGCGATCAAACGCAATTCCGACGCGATCCTCGATGCGATCGTCGCACAGGACATCGGCAAGCTGCCCGACAATACGGCGGCCGAGTCGCTGGCGCGCGTGACCGGCGTCCAGGTCAGCCGCTATAGCGACGAAGTGAATCAGGTGCTGGTCCGCGGTCTGCCCGACGTGGCGACGACCTTCAACGGGCGCGACATCTTCACCGCCGAGGGGCGGCGCGTCGCGCTCCAGGATTTTCCGGCGGGCGCACTGGCGGGCCTCGAAGTCTACAAGTCCGGCACCGCCGACCTGCTGGAGCCCGGGCTGGCGGGCCTCATCAACGTGCGTTCGCGTCGGCCTTTCGACTTCGAAAAGGGCTTCACGATCGCGGGCGGCGTTCGCGGCACCTATAACGACCAGTCGAAGAAATTCGACCCGCTGGGCAACCTGCTGATCAGCCAGCGCGCCGACACCGCGATCGGCGAGATCGGCTGGCTCATCAACGCCTCCTATACCCAGGCGCAGTATCGCAATGCGGTACGCTGGGGCGAGAACAATTCCAACTCGCCGACCGCGGGCACGACCGTGCTGCCGACGTCGGTCGGCCGCGATTTCCAGGTTCCGACCGCGGTCGGCGTCTATAATGACAGCGGCAAGCGCTGGCGTCCGGCGGTCAATGCCAGCGTCCAGTGGCGCCCGGCGCACAATCTCGAACTCTATTACGACTTCCTCTATCAGGGCTATCGCGGCGAGATCGCGAACGACTGGTTCCGCGTTCCGCTGCTCGACAACAACCCGACGCTGAGCGACGTCGTACTGCGCCCCGGCCAGCCGCTTCAGGTGCAGAGCCTGACCAAGACCGGCGGCTATCGCCCCGAGGCGTATCGCAGCACGCGCAAGGGCTACACCAATACCTATCAGGCGGCGGGCGGCGCCAAATGGGATATCGGTCGCGCGCATCTGTCGACCGATCTGGCCTATACCAGCTCGCAATATGGCGAGGACGAATGGAGCTTCGACACGGCCTTCTCCAAGCCGCCGGTCGCGAACGTCAATTTCTTCGTCAACGATGGCGTATCGTTCGACCTGCCGGGCTTCGACAACACCAACCCGGCCAACTATATCTGGCGCGGTTACTTCGAAGCGACCTACCGCGTGCAGGGCAAGGGGTGGCAGTGGCGCACCGACCTGGACCTCGATACCGACTTGTCGCTGTTCCCCAAGCTGCAATTCGGTATCCGCTGGACCGATCGCGACGCGTCGCTGAAGCGCGGCAACCGCTATGCCTATACCGAGCCGCTCGCGATCCCGCTGTCGCAGGTTCCGACCGGCGATCTGGGGCTGACCCAGAATGCGTTCCGCGGCAACCAGGGCTTCACCAGCTGGCTGATGCCGTCGCGGGACGGCATTGCGGGCAATGCGCCGCAGCTTCGTGAATATGCCTTCAACGCGCTGCAACGGCTGGTCGCGGCCAATCCGGCCGATCAGGGCTATCGCGACGCGCTGAACCGTTTCGCATCGCCCAACGTCCAGCTGGACCCGCTGGCGGCCTTCTACGCGACCGAACAGACCTATGCCTTTTACGGGCAGGCCAAATATGAGTTCAATATCGGCTCGGTGCGGTTCGACGGTATGCTCGGCACGCGGGTCGTCAATACGGTGGGCGAGTATCGGGGCATCTCGACGGTGCTGTTCGACGGCACGCGTCGCAGCGAGGTGCGCACCACCCGCGCCAATTATGTCGACATCCTGCCCAACGTCTCGCTGCGCATCCGGCCCGACGACAAGCTGCAGATTCGCTTCGGTGTCACCAAGACGCGGACCAAGCCTGAATTCAGCCAGCTGAATCCGGCCCTGAACATCGAGCAGAACACGCAGCAGGTCGTTCCCGACCAGCCGCTTGATCCACGTTTCCCGGCGGGTTTGAACACGCGGCCCAACGCCTATGGCAGCGGCGGCAATCCCGACCTGCGGCCGCTGACCTCGACCAACTATGACGCGACGGTCGAATATTATTTCTCGCCGACCGCGTCGCTGACCGCCGCCATATTCTACCGTGATCTCGACGGATTCATCAGCAATTACGTCAATCGGACCATCGATCCCTTTATGGATGGCCCGCCCCTAAACCGAACCGTTGTTATCGCACGACAGCGGGTCGTTTGAGGAAGGAGCCAAGGTCATGGACGTATCGGTTCTCGGGATCGATCTGGGCAAGAACAGCTGCAGC
>NZ_MQUI01000063.1:0-17703 GCF_001970915.1 Sphingomonas sp. Sph1(2015) | reverse complement strand
GTCACGACATCCCCCGCCCCGCCCGCCGGGGTGATGACCACCGGCGTTCCACAGGCGAGCGACTCGACCCAGGCATTGGCCAGTCCTTCCGACGCCGAGGCCAGCGCCATCACATCCGCCGCCCCCAGCAAAGGCGGCAGTTCGGCATGGGGTATGGCACCGATCAACCGTACCCGGTCGGCGATCCCCGCCCGCTCGGCGCGCGCGGTCAGGGTGGCGCGTTCCGCCCCTTCTCCCACGATCATCAGCGTGACGCCGGGCAGTCGAGCCACCGCATCGATCACCACGCCATGTCCTTTTCGCGGGATCAGCGCGCCCAGCGACACGACCAGCGGTCCGGTCACGCCCAGCGCCTGCTTGGCGGCCTCTCGGTCGATCGGCTGGAAACGGCTTTGGTCGACGCCGGTATGGTGAACGCGAATCCGGTGGCGCGAGACGCCGAGCGCCGCCACGTCGTCGGCCATGGCGTCACTGACAGCCAGCAGGCCATCGGCCCGCATCGCCGCGCGCGCGACCTGATGCCGCGTGGCGGGTGCGCGGCCCCAGAGATGGATGTCCGCCCCCCGCGCCTTGATCGAGACGGGCACGCCGTAACGCCGCCCCAGCGCGACCGCCGCCGGGCCGTCGGGGAAGAAGAAGGATGCGTCGATCACATCGAACCGCGCTTCGTCCCATAGCCGGTCGAGCACCGGAGTCAGCGCGCGCGCCAAGGCCGGCACATGGAAGCGCCCGGCCGTGCCGGGGATCGTCGGGAAGCGCGGCCGGCTGACGTCCAGTTCCGCCCATGACTCGCGCAAGGGCAGCGCCGCCTGTGCCCGAAACCGCGCCGAGCGCGCCAGCGGCCAGACCGGCAGGCCGATCGGCGCGACCACCCGGACGGCGATGCCGGGCCGCATCGCCAACGCGGCGGTCTGGCGTTCGACGAAGATTCCAAAATTCGGCCGCGTCGCATCGGGAAACAGGCTCGACAGGGTCAGCACGTTCAGCATGAGACCTCATACTCCTGTCGAGGCAATAAGACGCAGCGTATCGGTATCTTATCGCCGACGTCATCCACCTGAACCACGACTGTGGTTTACAAGATCATAAATATCACCGCCAAGATACAGGCCATTCATCAACTCGACAGATCGGTCCTGACACAATCGTGATGATGGGCTATCCCTTCGATAGCTTTTGGGGTGGGGGGTTTTGATGAGCCGATTCGGACGTTTGGGTACGCTGCTGGCCTTGGCAGCGACCTTGGCGGGTTGTGGCGATGGTGGCGGCAGCAGCAGCACGATCGGATCGAATACCGGGGGCTCTGGCGGCGGCACCGCGACCGGCACGGTGGACAATAGCTGTTCGCTGCGCAACCGGCAGAACTGGGTCTCGGCCCAGATGAACGAATGGTATCTGTTCCCGGATACCCTGCCCGCCTCGCTCGATCCGACGCCTTATACGACGGTCAGCGACTATATCGACGCGCTGACCGCAACCGCGCGGGCGCAGCGCAAGGATCGCTTCTTCACCTATATCACCTCGATCAAGGAGGAGAATGCGTATTACAGTTCGGGGGCGTCGGCGGGCTTTGGCTGGCGCCTGACCACCGACGCGTCGATGTCGCGGTTGCTGATCGCCGAATCGATGGAGGGCGGCCCCGCGCTGGCCGCCGGGATCGATCGCGGTGCCGAAATCCAGGGGATCGGCACGATCGCCTCGAACATCCAGTCGATCGCCGACATCGTCCGCGCCGATCCGAACAACGGCCTGTACAATGCGCTGGGCAGCGACACGGCGGGAACCACCCGCTATTTCCGCGTCGCGGATTCGTCGGGCGGCAATGTCCGCACCGTGGCGATTACCAAGGCGGACTTTACGCTCCAGCCGGTATCGCCCCGCTACGGCACGCAGATCATCACCGACAACGGCCAGCGCTATGGCTATGTCAATCTGCGCACCTTCATCAGCACCGCCGACCCGCAGCTGCGCGCCGCCTTCGCCTCGTTCAAGCAACAGGGCATCACCCAGGTCGTCGTCGACCTGCGCTATAATGGCGGCGGCAGCATCGATATCGCCGACCTGTTCAACAACCTGCTGGGCGGCAACCGCCAGACGTCGGACGTGATGGGCTATGTCGCCTTCCGCCCCAGCAAGTCGTCGAACAACGAAACGACCTATTTCGCGCCGCAGCCCGAATCGATCGTGCCCACCCGCCTGGCCTTTATCGGCACCGGCGGTACGGCCTCGGCCAGCGAACTCGTGCTGAACCGTACCCTGCCCTATATGGGCAGCAATACCGGGCTGATCGGCGCCAATACCTATGGCAAGCCGGTGGGTCAGATCGCGCGCGACAATGCCCAGTGCGACGACCGGCTGCGCGTCATCGCCCTGTCCATCCAGAATGCGAACCGGCAGGGCGATTATTATAACGGGCTGGCCAGCGTCGTACCCGCCAGCTGCCGCGCGAGCGACGACCTGACCCGCAAGATGGGTGACCCGCAGGAAGCCTCGACCCGCGCCGCGCTCGACTTCCTGCAGGGCAAGAGCTGCACGCCGATCAGCGCCACCGCCAGTGCGCAAGCGGCGGGCGAAGGGCCGCGCAAGCTGCTCCAGCCCGCCCGCCCCTCGGTCGCCCAGCGCGACGTGCCGGGATTGTTCTAAAGGGTGTTCTTCCTTCCCTCGCCCCTCACAGAGAGAGGGGAGAGGGAAGACCTTTCTACAGCCGCTGCGTGCCCGCATAGGCGAACAGCGCGTCGCCGTCCGACGACAGCGTGACCGTCTCCGCGCCGGTCACAGTCAGGCACTGGCCCGCCTGGAACGCGACGCCCGCGACCTCGCCCGATCCGGTGATCGGGATCAGCCAGGCGGTCCGCCCCTCGGGCAGGGTCACCGCATGCTCGCCCGCCGCCCAGCGCTCGAGCACGAATTTCGGCCCCTCGACCAGGATGTCACGCCCCTCGCCCGCCGGTCCCGGCGAGACGATCGGTTGATACGGGGTCAGATGCGCGACATCGACACCGTCCTCCAGATGCAGCTCGCGGTCGCTGCCATAGTCATAGAGGCGATAAGTGGTCTCGCTGTTCTGCTGCACCTCGATCACGGTCAGCCCGGCGCCGATCGCGTGGATGGTACCCGACGGCGCATAATAGAAGTCGCCCTTCTTGATCGGCACCCAGTCGAGATCGGCCTCGATCGATCCGTCCCGCGCGTCGGCCCGGAGCTGTTCCTTGGTCATCGGCGCCTTGGGGCCCAGCGCGATGGTCGAATCGGGCTCGGCGGTCAGGATGGTCCAGCATTCGTCCTTGCCGCGCGGCAAGCCACGGGCATGGGCCTGTTCGTCGTCGGGATGGACCTGCACCGACAGCTTCTCGCTGGTGAACAGATATTTGATGAGCAGGTCGGGCGAGGTGTCGCCCGGCTCCTGGAACCACACCTCGCCGATGGGGGCGCCATCGGACGGAGCATCCTCGAACCCGGGATACAGCGTATGGCGGCCCCAGGGCTTTTCGACGCGGTGGGTGTGGAGCATCGTGGCGGGCATGGTCGTTCGATTCCTTCCGATCGGGCGACGGCAAAACCGTCGGGGCCATGGGGGCGTTCCCTGCCGCCCGGCCCGTCAAAACCCCATGCCGCGAGCGCTATCGGGATGGCAAGTCGTCTCTCGATGCGCGCGATCGTTACGGGTCATGCGGGAAGGACTGTTCCCCGCCCCAATGCTGCGCTAAGGACATGCGCGATGCGTAACCCCCGTTCCCGTGCGCTGTCGCTGGCGCTGATCGCCGCTTTGGCCCTTCCGATCGCGGGTTGCGCCCGCAACCGTACCCGCACCGACCTGCCCTATGTCGCGCGCGACGTCGGCACGTTGTACACGGCCGCCAAGAACCGGCTGGACCAGCACCGCTATAAGGAGGCGGCGCTGCTGTTCGACGAGGTGGAGCGCCAGCACCCCTATTCGATCTGGGCACGCCGCGCGCAGCTGATGAGCGCGTTCAGCTATTATCTGGGCCGCGACTATACCCAGTCGATCCAGTCGGCGCAGCGTTTCATCTCGGTCCATCCTGGCAATCGCGATGCGCCCTATGCCTATTATCTGATCGCGCTCGGCTATTACGAGCAGATTCAGGACGTGACCCGCGATCAGAAGATCACCCGCCAGGCGCTGGACGCGCTGGGCGAACTGATGCGCCGCTATCCCAACAGCCGCTATGCCGCCGATGCGCGGTTGAAGGTCGATCTGGTCAACGATCACCTGGCGGGCAAGGAGATGGAGATCGGCCGCTTCTACGAGGACCGCCACCAGTGGCTGGCCGCGTCGATGCGTTTCCGCACCGTCGTCGACAAGTACCAGACGACCAGCCACACGCCCGAGGCGCTGATGCGTCTGGTCGAGACCTATCTGGCGCTGGGCGTCCGCCCCGAGGCGGAGCGCTCCGCCGCCGTGCTGGGCGCCAATTATCCGGGCAGCGACTGGTATAACCGCGCCTATAAGCTGATGCGCGAATATCCGGTGCAGCCGATCCCCGCGATCCAGCCGGGCCAGCCCGTGGTGCCGACCGGCACGCCGGGTTCGACCAATATCGGCCTGCCCGGCGGCGGTGGCAGCACTGCCACGCCGAGCGCGGCGGCACCAGGCCGCCCGACCCCGACCGGCAACAACAGCTCGCCGACGGGGTGATCTCCCTTTCGTCCCCGGCACGTGGAGGTGGCAGGCCGCAGGCCTGACGGAGGGGGGCCTCCCCAGGGGACTCCCTGGTGGCGATCCCCCTCCACCAGCTTCGCTGGTCCCCCTCCCCGTACCGGGGAGGAGAGAATATAGACCCACCCGAACAAATCGGGATCATTTTTACCGCGGGGGATAACATCCGCCCCCGTTTCGCTTTATATCGCGCGCCATGCTGACCGCGCTGTCCATTCGTGATGTCGTCCTGATCGAGGCTCTGGACCTGGATTTCGGCCGGGGCCTGGGTGTCCTGACCGGCGAGACCGGGGCGGGCAAATCGATCCTGCTCGACGCGCTGGGGCTGGCGCTGGGCGGACGCGGCGACAGCGGACTGGTCCGCCACGGCGCGGGCCAGGCGATCGTGACCGCCAGTTTCGAGCCCCCTGCCCCCGACAGCCGCCTCGCCACCATCCTCGACGAGGCCGGGATCGAGATCGAACCGGGCGAGCCCTTGATCGTGCGCCGTCAGGTCAAGGCCGATGGCGGCAGCCGGGGCTTCGTCAACAGCCAGCCCGCCTCCGCTGCCCTGCTTCGCGAGATCGCGCCCTTCCTGGTCGAGATCCACGGCCAGCATGACGATCGCGGGCTGCTGAATCCGCGCGGGCACCGGATGATGCTCGACAGCTTCGGGCGGATCGACTCGAGCGCGGTCGCCGCCGCCTGGGCACGCTATCGCGAGGCCGAAGCCGCGCTGATCGCCGCGCGCGAGGAGATCGAGACGGCGGCGCGCGATCGCGAATGGCTGGAACATGCGGTCGCCGAACTGACCAAGCTCGCGCCCGAACCCGGCGAGGAAGAGACACTGGCCGACCGCCGCCGCACGATGCAGCGGTCGGAAAAGATCGCGGGCGAACTGGGCGCGATCGACGAGCATCTGCAAGGCTCCGACGGCGCGCTGGCGGGGCTGCGTCAGGCCGCGCGCGTGCTGGAGCGGATCGGCGAGGACCACCCCGCGCTCGCCGAGGCGCTCGCCGCGATCGACCGCGCGGTGATCGAGGCGTCGCTGGCCGAGGAACGGCTGGTCGAGGCGCAGCGCGAACTCGCCTATGACCCGCGCGCGCTGGAAGAGGACGAGGCGCGGCTGTTCGAGCTGCGCGGCATGGCGCGCAAGCACCGCGTCCAGCCCGACGACTTGGCCGACCTGACCGAGCAGTTGCGCGGGCGGCTGGAGCGGCTGGACGCGGGCGAGGAAGGCATCGGCCGACTGGAAGCGGCGGTCGCGACCGCGCGCGCGGCCTATGACAAGGCCGCCGCCAGGGTCACCGCTGCCCGCACCGCCGCCGCCGAACGGCTGGATCTGGCGGTGAAGAGCGAACTGGCCCCGCTGAAGCTGGACGCTGCGCGATTCCGAACCATCGTCGTCAGCCTGGAACCCTCGGGCTGGTCGGCGGCGGGCAAGGACCGGGTGGAATTCGAGATTTCGACCAACCCCGGCGCGCCCTTCGCGCCGCTGATGAAGATCGCCAGCGGTGGCGAATTGTCGCGCTTCATCCTGGCCCTGAAGGTCGCGCTGGCCGAGGAAGGCGGGGCGACGACGATGATCTTCGACGAGATCGATCGCGGCGTCGGCGGCGCGGTCGCCTCCGCGATCGGCGACCGGCTCCACCGGCTGGCGGGACGCACCCAGCTGCTGGTCGTCACCCACAGTCCGCAGGTGGCGGCGCGCGGCGCGGCGCATCTGCTGATCGCCAAGAGCCATGACGGGACCGTTACCCGCACGGGAGTGCGCGCCCTGAGCGCCGGGGAACGACGAGAGGAAATCGCCCGGATGCTGTCCGGCGCCACCATTACCGACGAAGCCCGCGCACAGGCCGATCGGTTACTGGAATCCTGACAGATTGATCTTGAAAGTTATTTTATATCCAATATGCTCAACACCGGACGGGGAGGCTGGGCTGTCCCCTGATTGGGATGGACATATCGGATGTCGAATATTTTCGCCTCTGCTGCTCCGATGGCCGATACAAACGATTTGACCGTGCTTGCCGGTCATCTCCATTCCTGTCTGGCACTGGCGGACAAGCTCGACCTGCCGATGGTGGCGATCCATATCGAGCAGGCGCGCAGCCTGATGACGGATCAGGCTCGGGGGTCTGACAGGCACCGCGCGGCGGACACGCTTTCCTGACTTGCGTGAACGGCTCGGCCACAGTGGCTTGATCCCCCCGTCACCGCTGGACTAGCACGGGCGGCGTGACCGTATCCCAGACCTTGCCCCAGACCGATCTCGAAGCCGCCGCCGAGCTGAACAGCCTCGCCCGCGAGCTTGCCCATCACAATCGCCTCTATCACACCGAGGATGCGCCCGAGATTTCGGACGCGGACTATGACGCGCTGGTCCGCCGCAACACGGCGATCGAGGCCGCCTTCCCGCATCTGGTCCGCAGCGACTCGCCCAGCACCCAGGTCGGCGCCGCCCCCGCCGCTCATCTGGCCAAGGTGCCGCACGCCCGGCCGATGACCAGCCTGGACAATGCCTTCACCGACGAGGAGGTCGAGGATTTCGTCGGCCGCGTCCGCCGTTATCTGAAGCTGGCCGAGGACGAGCCCGTCACCCTGACCGCCGAGCCCAAGATCGACGGGCTGTCCTGTTCGCTGCGCTATGTCGACGGGCGGCTGGTCCAGGCGCTGACCCGCGGCGACGGCGCGATCGGCGAGGACGTGACCGAGAATGTCCGCACCATCGCCGACATCCCCCGGGCCATTCCCGCTCCCGGCGTGTTCGAGGTGCGCGGCGAAGTCTATATGAGCAAGGCCGATTTCGCGGCACTCAACGCCCGACTGGCGCAGGAGGCCATCGAGACGGGCAAGGAAGCGCGCCAGTTCGCCAATCCGCGCAATGCCGCCGCCGGATCGCTGCGCCAGAAGAACCCCGCCATCACCGCCGGGCGCCCCCTGCGCTTCCTGGCCCATGGCTGGGGCGAGGCGAGCGACGTGCCGGTCGAGACCCAGTTCGACATGGTCGAGGCGTGGCGCCGCTGGGGTTTTCCCATCGCCGACGCCTTTGCCCGCGTGCCCGATGCCGCCTCCGCGCTGGCCATCTATCGCACCATCGAGGCGCAGCGCGCCGACCTGCCCTTCGATATCGACGGCGTGGTCTATAAGGTCGACCGGCTCGACTGGCAGGCGCGGCTGGGCATTGTCGGGCGTACGCCGCGCTGGGCGATTGCGCATAAATTCCCGGCCGAACGCGCGCAGACCACGCTGGAGAAGATCGACATCCAGGTCGGCCGCACCGGTGCCCTGACCCCCGTCGCGCGGCTGGAGCCTGTGACGGTCGGCGGCGTCGTCGTCACCAATGCCACGCTGCACAATGCCGACGAGATCGAGCGGCTGGGCGTCCGCCCCGGCGACCGCGTGGTCCTGCAACGCGCAGGCGACGTCATTCCGCAGATCGTCGAGAACCTGACCCGCGAGACGCCGCGCGAGCCCTTTATCTTCCCCGACCATTGCCCCGAATGCGACAGCCTGGCGACTCGCGAGGAGGGAGAGGTCGTCATCCGCTGCACCGGCGGGCTGATCTGCCCGGCGCAGCGCGTCGAACGCCTGATCCACTTCGTCTCGCGCCACGCCTTCGACATTACGGGCCTCGGCCTGGTCCGGGTCGAGGAGTTCTTCCGCGACGGCCTGATCGCCTCGCCCGCCGACATCTTCCGGCTCCACCGGCATCGCGAGGCACTGATCCAGCGCGAGCGTATGTCGGAGCTGGTGGTAGACAAGCTGCTCGCCGCGATCGACGCGCGGCGCGACATATCGCTCGAGCGCTTCCTGTTCGCGCTGGGCATCCGCCATGTCGGCGAGATCACCGCGCGCGACCTCGCTCGCCGCTTCGTATCGATGGCGGGGTTCCGCGCGATGATCGACGCCGCGCTCAAGGTTCGTGCCGAAACCGTCCCCGCACTCGGCGAGCCCGAGCGCAAGTTCGAGCTGCGCCGTCAGCGTGCCATCGTCGCGGCCATCGACACGCCCCAGATCGGCCCCGAAGTCGCCGACGCCTTGCTCGACTTCTTTGCCGAGTCGCATAACCGCGAAGTCGTCGACGACCTGTTGAGCGAGGTGACGCCCGCCGACACCGTTCACCAGACCCGCGAGTCGGAAGTGACCGGCAAGACGCTCGTGTTCACCGGCACGCTCGAAACCCTGTCGCGCGACGAAGCCAAGGCGCAGGCCGAGGCACTGGGCGCGCGCGTATCCGGCTCGGTGTCCGCCAAGACCGACCTGGTCATCGCCGGGCCGGGGGCCGGATCGAAGCTGAAAAAGGCGCAGGATCTGGGCATCCGGGTGATCGACGAAGCCGCCTGGAACGACCTCGTCGCCGCAAGCTGAAACATGGAGGGATCGTGATGCCATCGTCACGATCCCCTTCGGACCAATGTGGCCAGAAACCTTTCCGGTCACCCCGTCAGGGCCGATGACCCGGCAATGCGCTCGGGAAAATTCGGCCCCTCTATAGGGCGATAGCTCCGTTACCGCTCTCACGACCGTTGCCAAACTGCAACGCCCGCGAACGGAGTGAAGCACCCCCTGTCCCCGCCCCGATCTTTGTAACATAACGGCAATGTTCGTAGCGCAGGGGCACGCTCAACCGAGCCGCACAAGCGGCCGGGCCGCGCCGCTTCGCGCGCGAAAAGGGGACTTATAACTCATGCGTAATTCGCTTTTCCTGGGCGCGGCCGTCGTTGCGCTCGCCATTCCGGCGGCGATTGCCGCACAGGAAACGACGTCGTCGATCCGCGGCAACGTGACCGCCAACGGCGCGCCGGTCGCAGGTGCGACGATCACGATCGTCAACGTTCCCTCGGGCACCACCACCTCGACGGTTTCGGGCGCGGACGGTTCGTTCTCATCGACCGGTCTGCGCGTCGGTGGCCCGTTCACCGTTACCGTCTCGGCTCCCGGCTACTCCGAGACCCGCGTCACGGACATCTTCACCGTGACCAGCCTTCCCTATGAACTGCCGGTCGAGCTGGCCGCCGAAGGGCAGACGGGCGGCGACATCGTCGTGACGGCTTCGTCGATCGCCGGTGCGGGCAGCAAGAGCTTGGGTCCGGTCACCGTGCTGACCGCCGCTGACATCGCCAAGGTCGCCAGCGTGAATCGCGACATCCGCGACCTGATGCGCCGCGATCCCTTCGCTCGCCTGGACTATGCCTCAGGTTCGGGCCGCGCTGTCTCGTTCGCCGGTCAGAATGCGCGCTTCAACCGATTCTCCGTCGACGGCGTGCCGATCACCGACAATTTCGGCCTGAACCCCGACGGCCTGCCGACTCGCCGCAGCCCCGTGCCGCTGGATGCCATCGGCCAGTTCCAGACGAAGGTCGCGCCCTATGACGTGCGCGAAGGCAATTTCCAGGGCGGCGCGATCAACGCCATCCTGAAGTCCGGCACCAACAGCTTCCACGGCACCGGCTTCTATTCCTATTCGTCGAACAAGCTGACCGGCAACGAAACCAAGGCCGGTCCCGGCGTCCCCGACGGACGCGTTACGCTGCCCCCCTTCAAGATTCAGAATTTCGGCGCCGAACTGTCGGGTCCGATCATCAAGGACAAGCTGTTCTTCATGGTCGCCGGTGAGCGCATCCGCGCGGGCACCCCGATCGTCGAGGGCACGGCCGAGAACAATGCGGGCACGGTCATCCCGAATGTCGGCGGCGCCAACGGCCTGCTGACCAATGCCGTCGTCGATCAGATTTCGGCCATCGCCAAGTCGCGCTACAACTACAACACCGGCGGCATCCTGAACAATTCGCAGGACAGCGACGACCGTCTGACCGCACGTATCGACGCCAACCTGTCGGACACGCAGCGCGCGTCGCTGACCTATCTCTACACCAAGGACTCGATCCGCTATAACCAGAACACCTCGGTCACCGGACCGAGCCTGGGCCTGGAATCGAACGGCTATACCGGCAGCAACCGTCTGCATACCGGCGTGTTCCAGTTGAACAGCGACTGGTCGGACGATTTCTCGACCGAATTCCGCGCCTTCTACAAGGATTACAAGCGCGGTCAGGACCCGGTGCTGGGTCGCGGCTTCGCCCAGTTCCAGGTTTGCGCGGCACCAAATTCGGATCGCTCCAACCCCGGCTCGGCGGGATCGAATGCATCGACCACCTGCGCGCCCGGATATGCCTCGATCTATTTCGGCCCGGACATCTCGCGCCAGTCGAACGCGCTGACCAGCCGCACCTATGGCGGCTTGCTCCAGGGTCGCCTGAACCGCGACAATCATGACCTGCGTATCTTCGCCGATTTCCAGGATACGAAGATCGAGAACGTCTTCCTGCAACGTTCGGCAGGCGACTATTATTTCGACTCGATCGCCGATTTCCAGGCGGGCAACGCCCAGCGCCTGCGCTATCAGAACGCGGTCCCCAGCCTGAACCCGATCGATGCCGCAGCCCGCTTCCGTTATCAGTCCTATGCCTTTGGTATTCAGGACAATTGGCGGATCACCGACTGGTTCAGCCTGGACTACGGCATCCGCTATGACGTCTATGGCGGCCACAGCCGTCCGGCGTTCAACCAGGCGTTCTTCAATCGCCTCGGTTATGCCAATACGGCCTATATCAGCGGTCGCGGCATCGCCCAGCCGCGTATCGGCTTCGAATTGCGCCCGACCAAGGACCTGTCGGTTCGCGGCGGCGTCGGCATCTTCTCGGGCGGCTCGCCGGACGTCTATGTCTCGAACAGCTTCTCGAACACCGGCTTCCTGTCGAACGCCATCGACATCCGTCAGAATAACGACGGCAGCTATTCGGGCACCGGCTTGCCCGCCGGTGTCGGCGCGGCCGCACTGACCAACGTCAGCGGCACGCAGATTCCCGGGGTTGTGAACAACTATCTGAACGCAGGCACGATCTCGTCGACCTCGCCGACCAATGCGCTGAGCCCCAACTTCAAGCTGCCGTCGCAGTGGCGTTCGACCCTGTCGTTCGACTATGCGCCGGAAGTGCTGGGCGGGTTCAACTTCGGCGCCGACTTCTTCTACTCGAAGGTGCGCAACCAGGTGTTCTTCACCGATGCGCGCGTCGTGCCGACCGCGCTGCGCACCCCGGATGGCCGCGTCCGCTATGCGTCGCTGACCTCGTTCGGCGACACCAACTCGGACATCATCCTGACCAATACGACCCGTGGCCGCAGCTACATTGCAGTGGCGCGTGTCGACAAGACGTTCGACCTGGGCCTGAACCTGGGCGCCAGCTTCACCTATCAAGACATCAAGGATCAGGCCCCGGCCACCTCGTCGACTGCCAATTCCAACTATAGCAACGGCGCGTTCCTGGATCCGAATGGTGCGGCCTATGGCATCTCGAACGAGCAGGTGAAGTACAACATCAAGTACAACCTGACCTTCGAGCGCGCCTTCTTCGGCGACTACAAGACTACCTTCGCGTTGTTCGGTGAAACCCGCATCGGCCGTCCCTACAGCTGGACGATGCAGGACGCCTCGAACCAGCGCAGCCCGGTCTTCGGGACGATCGGTTCGTCCAGCCGCTACCTGCTGTACGTGCCGACCGGTCTCGACGATGCCCGCGTGTCCTATGACAGCACGGCAACGCGCGACACGTTCAACGCGCTGGTCAACGCGACGGGTCTGTCGAAGTATCGTGGCCAGATCGCGCCGCGCAACGCGTTCAATTCCAAGTGGTTCACCAAAATCGATCTGCACTTGGCGCAGGAAGTCCCGACGGGTCTGGGCGCATCGCGCATCCAGGTCTTCATGGACATCGAGAACTTCGCGAACCTGCTGAACAAGAAATGGGGCCAGCTGCGCCAGTACAGCTTCCCCTACACGCAGGCGGCGGTTCGCGTGCAGTGCCTGACCGCACCGGTCGCGACCGGCACGGCAGCGGGTTCGGCGGTGGCCACCACCTCGGGTCAGGCTTGCGCCCAATATCGTTACCTGGCGCCGAACACGACGCCGACCGACACGATCTCGTCGCAGGAATCGCTGTACCAGATCCGCATCGGCGCGCGCTTCAGCTTCTAAGGCGAAACGCAACCGCCTTAGGGCTGCGGGGCCGTCCTTCCTTCGGGAAGGGCGGCCCTTCTTTTTTGCCCTTCCCCCACAGGCCGTGTAGATGTCGCCCGGCCATGGCCAGTCATTCGCCCGCCGCGACATCCCCCGCTTCGCCCCCCGCCTCCGATCCCCTGTCGGTGCGGCCGTTTTTCGAGAACAAGGCGCGCGCCTTCTGGACGCTGCAGGCGGCCGGGTGGTCGGGCTATCTGGTGCTGCGATCGGTGGTCGGCATCTCCAACGGCTTTTCGCTGGAGAAGATCATCCCCGTGATCATCGAGGCGATCCTGGGCTATTGCATCACCCTGCTGCTCTCGACGCTATACGGCTATTACCGGCGCATCCCGCGCATCATGGGGGTGTTCCTGACGCTGGCGACGCTGGCGGCGGCGACGTTCCTGTACGCCGCGCTCAACGCCTTTTCCTTCTCGTTCATCACCACGACCCAGCCGGGCGTCACCGTCACCCTATTGATCGGCAACCTGTTCATCACCTTCGTCGTGCTGGCGGGCTGGTCGGCGCTGTATTTCGCGATCAACTATTATCTGATCGTGGAGAGCCAGATCGACGAGATGCGTGCGCTGGAGCTGCAGGCCTCGACCGCGCAGCTGGCGATGTTGCGCTATCAGCTGAACCCGCATTTCCTGTTCAACACGCTGAACTCGATCTCGACGCTGGTGCTGCTGAAACAGACCGAGCGGGCCAATGCGATGTTAAGCCGGCTGTCAGCCTTCCTCCGCTACACGCTGGCGAACGAGCCCACGGCGCATGTGACCGTGGCGCAAGAGGTTGAAACGCTGAAACTCTATCTCGAAATCGAAAAGATGCGCTTCGAGGATCGCCTGCGTCCGAGTTTCGAGATCGATCCGCGGGCCGAGCGCGCGCGCCTGCCCTCGCTGCTGCTGCAACCGCTGGTCGAGAACGCTATCAAATACGCCGTCACGCCGCAGGAAGAGGGCGCGGAAATCCGCGTCGATGTGCGACTGGTCGGGCAACGGGTGCGGATCGCCGTATCCGACACCGGCCCCGGCTTGCACGAAATCCGTCATTCCTCAAGCGTTTCGACCGGCGTTGGACTGTCCAATATCCGCGAACGGCTGGCCCAGGCTTATGGCCCGGACCATCGGTTCGAATCCCGCTCCGCGCCAGCTGGAGGCTTCTCGGTCGAGATCGAGATCCCCTTCCAGCTTGAGAATGTGAACAGAGAGGCCGCATGACCATCCGTACCATCCTCGTCGACGACGAGCCCCTGGCGATCCAGGGCATGGAGCTTCGGCTCCAGGCGCACGACGACGTCGAGATCATCGAGCGCTGCTCGAACGGGCGCGAGGCGATCCGCGCGATCAAGACGCACAAGCCCGACCTCGTTTTCCTCGATATCCAGATGCCCGGTTTCGACGGCTTTTCGGTGGTCCAGGGCCTGATGGAGGTCGAGCCGCCGCTGTTCGTCTTCGTCACCGCCTATTCGGACCATGCCCTGCGCGCGTTCGAGGCCCAGGCGGTCGACTATCTGATGAAGCCGGTCGAGGAAGCGCGTCTCGCCGACACGCTCGACCGCGTGCGCCAGCGCCTGAACGAGAAGCGTGGCGCGGGCGAGGTCGAGAAGCTGAAGGAAGTGCTCGCCGAGCACGCCCCCGACGCGGTGACCGAGCTGAGCGAGGGCGGCGAAGTGGCCTCGAGCCGGTTCGAGAAGCTGATCAACATCAAGGATCGCGGCCAGATCTTCCGCGTCGATGTCGACACGATCGAGATGATCGAGGCGGCGGGCGATTACATGGTCATCAACACCGGCGACAACTCGCTGGTGTTGCGCGAGACGATGAAGGATTTGGAAAAGCGGCTCGATCCGCGCCGGTTCCAGCGGGTGCATCGCTCCACCATCGTCAACCTTGACCTGGTCAAGCAGGTGAAGCCGCATACGAATGGCGAATGCTTCCTGCTGCTCGAATCCGGTGCGCAGGTGAAGGTGTCGCGCAGCTACCGCGACGTGGTGGCGCGGTTCGTTCACTAAGCCAATTCCTCCCCTGCAAGGGGAGGGGGACCATGCGCAGCATGGTGGAGGGGGAGAGCGGCAAAGGGCGACCTCTGCGGAAGCCCCCCTCCGTCAGGCCTTTGGCCTGCCACCTCCCCGTACCGGGGAGGAATAACGATTACCGCAATCCCAGCATCTTGTGCGTCTGAAGCGTCAACCGCCAGCGCGGCCGCTCCATCACCATCGCGATGCACGCCTCGCGATTCGCCTCGGCGCGCGGGTCGTCAAGCGGCTGGAGCAGGTGGTTGGCGAAATCCCAGCTCTCGACCTCCACCGGGTCGATCCCCGCCTGCGGCCAGACCAGCTTCAGCTCCTGGCCCGAGCGCTGGACGACCTCCGACCCCGCCTTGGGGCTGATGCACACCCAGTCGAGTCGCGGATGGGCGGCAAGCGTCCCGTTGCTCTCGATCGCGATGAAGAAGCCCGCCGCGTGAAGCGCATCGACCAGCGCATCGTCAACCTGGAGCATCGGCTCGCCGCCGGTCAGCACGACGAAACGCTCCTCGCGCGACTCGCCCCAAAACCCCTCGACCGCGGCGACCAGCGCCGCCGCATCGACAAAGCGACCACCGCCCAGGCCATCGACTCCGACGAAATCGGTATCGCAAAAGCGACAGATCGCGCTCGCCCGGTCCTGCTCGCGGCCCGACCAGAGGTTGCAGCCCGCAAAGCGCACGAACACCGCACGCCGCCCGGCCTGCACGCCCTCACCCTGGAGCGTCAGGAACATTTCCTTGACGGCATAGCTCATCGGCTCAGCCCTGCGGCTTGACCGCATAGGCGGTGGGGTCGGGGATGCCCGCTTCCTCGAACCCGCGCGAGCGCAGGCGGCAGCTGTCGCATTCGCCGCAATGCAGCCCCTCGGGCGTCGGGTCGTAGCAGGACCAGCTGATCCCCATATCGACGCCCAGCCGGGTGCCTTCGCGCACGATATCGGCCTTGGTCATGTGCTGGAGCGGCGCGTGGATCTTGAAAGGCTGTCCCTCGACGCCCGCCTTGGTCGCGATCTCGGCCAGCCCTTCAAAGGCGGCGATGAATTCGGGGCGGCAATCGGGATAGCCCGAATAGTCGAGCGCGTTGACGCCGATGAACAGGTCGCGCGCGCCCGCTGCCTCGGCCCAACCGAGCGCGAGGCTGAGGAAGATCGTGTTGCGCGCGGGCACATAGGTGACGGGGATGCCCGGCTGGACGCCGTCCTTGGGCACGGCGATGTCGGCGGTCAGTGCCGATCCGCCAAAGGCCGACAGGTCGAGCGGCAGGACGATGTGGCGCTCGGCGCCCAGCGACTCGGCGACTCGCGCGGCGGCGGCCAGTTCGACCTTGTGCCGTTGGTTATAATCGACCGAGAGCGCGAGTACGCGATAGCCGGCGGCCTTGGCCGAAGCAGCGGAAATCATCGAGTCCAGCCCGCCCGAAACGAGCACGACCGCCATGGGAGCAGAAGATGTCATGATGGGGGACCGCTACGCCCATTGACGCGTGGTTGCAATGCCGGGCTTGCGCAAGCGAAGAAAGGGCGGGACCGAAAAATCAGTCCCGCCAAGGACCTGGCCGGGCATGCTGAGGACCCGGACGAGGGAGAATTCCGCTACGGAAGCAGAACCTCCGTCTAACATTCTGATGGTTAAGAAACGGAAAAGCCGATCCGTTTCAGTTCTTCAGCTTCCAGCCCTTGCGCAGCAGGACATAGCAGAGGACCGCCATCACGATGTCGATGCCCAGCACGACGAACCCGCCCAGCGTCACCGGCGAGTCGGCCAGCCCGAGAAAGCCGTAGCGGAAGCCCGAGATGACATAGAAGAACGGGTTGGCATGGCTGATCGCGCGGAACGCCGGGGCCAGACCATCGACCGAATAGAAGGTACCCGACAGCAGCGACAGCGGCACGACGACGAAATTGGTGACGGCCGCCGCATGATCGAACTTCTCCGCCCAGATCGAGGTCAGCACACCCAGCAACGCCAGGAAGACCGAGCCGAGCAGGCCGAACCACAGCACGGCGAAAAAAGCGTGCGGCGTCACATGCACGCCCGGCCAGATCGCCATCGCCGCCCACACCGTCACCCCGACCAGCACGGCGCGCGTCACCGCCCCGCCGACCAGCGCGGCCAGCAGTTCAGCGGTAGAGAGCGGCGGCATGAGATAATCGACGATCGTGCCCTGGATCTTGCCGACCAGCAGCGAGAAGCTGGCATTGGCGAAGGCATTGTTCATCATGCCCATCACGATCAGGCCCGGCGCGATGAAATCGGCGAACGGCACCTGCATCCCCGCGACCGGCACGGCATGGCGGCCGCCCAGGGCGGTGGTGAAAATGATGAGGTAAAGCAGTGTGGTGACCGACGGCGCCCAGATCGTCTGGAGCTGCACCTTGAAGAAACGGCGCACCTCCTTGATATAGAGGGTCTTGAGGCCGCCCCAGTTGATGTTCCGGATTACGGGCTCACCGGGGGCGGCGCGCACCGCCGAGGGAATTTCGCCGATAGGGGGCTGGCTGCTCATCGCCATAGCGCGTAACCGTTGCCGTGGCCGCCTGCAACCCGGTAGAGTGACCGGCCGGTGCGATGATTGAAGTGAGGAAGGGTTTCGAATGTCGTGGACCGATGAGCGGATCGATACGCTCAGGACGATGTGGGAAGCGGGTCAGACCGCCAGCCAGATCGCCGAAGCACTGGGCGGGGTCAGCCGCAACGCGGTAATCGGCAAGGCGCACCGCCTGGGTCTTCAGGCGCGTCCGTCGCCGGTGAAGGCCAATGAACCCGCCGCCGCCCCTGCTGCCGAGCCGGTGGTCGCGGCCGCCCCGCCGCCGCCTCCCGCGCCGGAACCGGAGCCGGAGCCCTCGCCCTTCGTTGCCGAAGACGAGCCGGACGCCGAAGTCGAAGCGGAACCCGCCAAGGCGCGCGAGCCGCAGCCGATCCTGCGGTCGGTCGGCCCGGGTGGCTTCGTCCG
>NZ_MQUI01000062.1:0-18022 GCF_001970915.1 Sphingomonas sp. Sph1(2015) | reverse complement strand
CGCTCGCAGGCCTCGCACCCCACGCCCGCGAAAGTGGAACATGGCGCGGCGCCAGACGCATATGGGGTGGACGGCGCAAGGTCCGCGAAGCCCTCTACATCGCCGCCCTCAATGCCTCACGGCGTATCCCCGTCCTCACCGCCATGCGCGACAGGATGCGCGCCAAGGGTAAGGCGCCAAAGACTATACTCATCGCCGTTGCGCGACAACTCCTCGTCATCCTCAACGCCATGATCCGTAAACGTCAGCCGCTACAGCTCGGGTGAGCATCACAGTTGCCCCCTCCATCAAATAATATTACAGGTTCGTGACGGCTGATGAAATGGCATTTATGTGTTTCCTGAAGAATGATGGGGAGGGCATCAGCTCTTCCGGCATTTGTCGCCAAAAAAGAAAGTATTTCGGCTTCAGTCGGATTCGCGCCGATGATTATGATATTTTGATTACCTGCCTGGGCGGCTATGTTTTGGATTTACCTTGGAGCGCGATATAGATTTTATGCTCGCTATCGACCTTTCGTAAGTGAAGTTACTCATTGGAGGGTGCCGAAACGTCCTATGGACCAACAGGCTCCAATGCTGCCGGATAGCTGGAAATAGAAGCGATTGCGGCAAGCCAAATCAACATGACCTTGGTACTTCCCTTTTGTCATCGGCGCGGTCTGTGATCACTCGGCGCACCGCGCGATCCACACCGCCGCTCAGGCTTCGGTTCGACAGGTCGTCTTGAGACCTTTGACCCAGATCGTCGCCTTTTCGCCAGCCGCGATCGGCGTGATGACCCTGTTGCCCTTCCACAGGAATCGGAAGTTCATCGGGCCGACCAGTTTGCAGATCGCGCCCTTGCCATCTGGCCCACACATGTCTTCGGCTCGGCGATAGTCATCCACGGTTGCGGGTTCGATGGGGGTGACGCTGACGCCCGTGGCGGCGGTGCCGCCTAAGAAGAAGCGCTGTCCAAAGTTCATCGCATTGATGGTCCATTCGGTACGACCATCGGGGGCTGCCGGCTTGTCGACGCCGATATTGACCGCCAGCCTTGCACAGAAATCCAGCTTCTTGAGGGCGGTTTCGGGCGGCAGTGTCGCGCCGGTCAAGGCTACCCATCCCAGTCCCGCCACTATGATCTTCGACATCAGTCTATGCTGTCCCAGTTTGCGAACCATCTTCCCGGGCGGGTATTGGTCATTCAAGCAAAAAAGAAAGGGGCCTTGCGGCCCCTTTCCCCGTAGTGACATCGTGCAGGGGCTGGATCAGCCGCTGTAGTACATGTCGTATTCGACCGGGCTGGGGGTCATTTCCCAGCGCATCACTTCATGCATCTTCAGCTCGATATAGCTCTCGATCTGGTCCTTGGTGAACACGTCGCCCTTCAGCAGGAAGTCGTGGTCGGCGGCCAGCGAGTCGAGCGCTTCGCGCAAGCTACCGGCGACGGTCGGGACCTGGGCCAGTTCGGCGGGCGGCAGGTCGTACAGGTTCTTGTCCATCGCTTCGCCCGGATGGATCTTGTTCTGGATGCCGTCCAGACCCGCCATCAGCAGCGCCGCATAGGCAAGGTACGGGTTGGCCAGCGCGTCGGGGAAGCGCACTTCGACGCGCTTCGACTTCGGGCCGGTGCCGTACGGGATGCGGCACGAGGCTGAGCGGTTGCGCGCCGAATAGGCGAGCAGCACCGGCGCTTCGTAACCCGGCACCAGACGCTTGTAGCTGTTGGTGGTCGGGTTGGTGAAGGCGTTCAGCGCCTTGGCATGCTTGATGACGCCGCCGATGAAGTACAGGCAGGTTTCCGAGAGCCCTGCATAGCCGTTGCCGGCGAACAGCGGGGTCTTGCCTTCCCAGATCGAGAAGTGGGTGTGCATGCCCGAGCCGTTATCTTCCTTGATCGGCTTGGGCATGAAGGTCGCGGTCTTGCCGTAAGCCTGCGCGACCTGATGCACGACATACTTGTAGATCTGCATGCGGTCGGCGGTCTGGGTCAGCGTGCCGAAGGTCATGCCCAGCTCGTGCTGCGCGGCGGCGACCTCGTGGTGGTGCTTGTCGCAGGGCAGGCCCATTTCGAGCATGGTCGAGACCATCTCGCCACGGATGTCGACGGCCGAGTCGACCGGCGCGACGGGGAAATAGCCGCCCTTGGCGCGCGGACGGTGGCCGAGATTGCCGCCCTCATATTCGCGGCCGGTGTTGGTCGGCAGCTCGATATCGTCGATCTTGAAGTAGGACGACGCATAGTTCGTGTCGAACTGGACGTTGTCGAACATGAAGAACTCGGCTTCCGGACCGACATAGACGGTGTCGCCGATGCCGGTGGTCTTCACGAACGCCTCGGCGCGCTTGGCGGTCGAGCGCGGATCGCGGGCATAGAGCTCGCCGGTCGACGGCTCGACGATGTCGCAGAACACGATCAGCATCGGGGTCGCCGAGAAGGGATCGGTATAGACGGCGTCGAGGTCGGGCTTCAGGACCATGTCCGACTCGTTGATCGCCTTCCAGCCCTCGATCGAGGAGCCGTCGAACATCAGGCCGTCGGTCAGCTCATCCTCACCCAGGATCGAGGCAACCATGGTCAGGTGCTGCCACTTGCCCTTCGGATCGGTGAAGCGCAGGTCGACCCACTCGATCTCTTCGTCCTTGATCTGCTTCAGGATATCGCTGGCCGTATTCGCCATGTTCCGTTCTCTCTCTGCTTGGCCGCCCTCCGACGAAAGGCCGGGGCCGGTGATACGTGTTTAGTCGGGCCGAATGTCGGCCCGGTGACGGATGAGTGCGGGGCGCGTCAGATCGCGGCGTCGTCGCGTTCGCCCGTGCGGATGCGCAGTGCGGTCTCGACCGGGATCACGAAGATCTTGCCGTCGCCGATGCGGCCGGTCTGCGCGGCGGCGGCGATCGCCTCCACCACGCGTTCGGCCAGGCCGTCCTCGACGACCACTTCCAGCTTCACCTTCGGCAGGAAGTCGACGACATATTCGGCACCGCGATAGAGCTCGGTATGGCCCTTCTGGCGGCCGAAGCCCTTCGCCTCGGTGACGGTGATGCCGGACACGCCGATTTCATGCAGCGCCTCCTTCACCTCATCGAGCTTGAACGGCTTGATGATCGCCTCAATCTTTTTCACGAGCCTGACTGCCCCCGATGTTGTTCGAACCCTCGCCCGACCCTGCGCGTAGCAGGGATCGTGCCAACTGCCTTTCCCTCGTGAGAGGGTAAGAAATCGATCATGATTGCGCCTGAAAAGCGGGCATGATGCCATGCGCTGCTCAAATTATGGGCAGCGTTCACAGGATGCCCCGCACGGCTTCCGGCGGACGGCCGATAACGACACCCTTGGCCGTCTCGACCAGCGGCCGTTCGATCAGGATCGGATTGGCGGCCATCGCGGCCAGCACGGTCGAGTCATCCGCGTCGGCCAACGCCTTCGCTTCGGCCTCCGCTTTCCGGAGTCCGTCGCGCGGGGACAGCCCGCCCTTGGCATAGAGCCGCGCCAGTTCCTCGGCGCTTGGCGGTGTCTTCAGATATTCGATCACCGTCACGTCCGCACCGGCTTCGTTCAGCAGGGCCAGCGTCTCGCGCGACTTGGAGCAGCGCGGGTTGTGGAGGATCGTCGCCTTCATCGCCGACGCTTGTGCCACGCTCGCCGGGCTTTGTGGAGAGCGAATGCAGGCCGCACCGCACAAAAAGGCCCCCTTCCGTCCGGAAGAGGGCCTCAAATTTTTCCTCCCCTGCAAGGGGAGGAACCAGCAGGGGACTTACCCCTCCTGCTTGGCCAGCCATTCCTCCAGCCACTTGATCGTATAGTCGCCCTTCTGGAACTCGGGATCGTCCAGCAGCGCCTTGTGCAGCGGGATGGTGGTCTTCATGCCCTCGATCACGAACTCGTTGAGCGCGCGACGCAGACGACGCAGCGCGCCTTCGCGGGTCGTGCCGTACACGATCAGCTTGGCGATCATGCTGTCGTAATAAGGCGGGACCTTATAGCCCTGGTACAGCCCGCTATCGACGCGGACGTGCATGCCGCCCGGCGCATGATACATCGTCACCGTGCCCGGCGAGGGGGCGAAGGTGCGCGGGTCTTCCGCGTTGATGCGGCACTCGATCGCATGGCCGCGGAACTGCACGTCCTGTTGGCGCAGGGTCAGCGGATGGCCCTCGGCGACGCGAATCTGTTCGCGCACCAAGTCCAGGCCGGTGATCATCTCGGTGACCGGATGCTCGACCTGGAGACGGGTGTTCATTTCGATGAAATAGAACTCGCCGTCTTCCCACAGGAACTCGATCGTGCCCGCGCCGCGATAACCCATATCGGCCATCGCCTTGGCGACCACGCCACCCATGCGCGAACGCTCCTCGGCCGTGATGATCGGCGAGGGGGCTTCCTCCAGCACCTTCTGGTGGCGACGCTGGAGCGAGCAGTCGCGCTCGCCCAGATGGATCGCCTGGCCGTTGCCGTCGCCGAACACCTGGAATTCGATATGCCGGGGATTGCCCAGATATTTTTCCATGTAGACGGTGGCGTCACCGAACGCGGCCTTGGCCTCGGACCCCGCCTGCTGCATCAGCGTTTCGAGCTGGTCTTCCGACGGTACGACCTTCATGCCGCGACCGCCGCCGCCCGATGCCGCCTTGATGAGCACCGGATAGCCGATCTCGGCCGCGAGCGCCTTGGCCTCCTCGACATCCGAAATCGCGCCGTCCGAACCGGGGACGAGCGGCAGGCCGAGCGCGCCGGCGGTGCGCTTGGCCTCCACCTTGTCGCCCATGATGCGGATATGCTCGGGCTTCGGGCCGACGAAGATCAGGCCATGCGCCTCGACGATCTCGGCGAACTTGGCGTTCTCCGACAGGAAGCCGTAGCCGGGGTGGATCGCGTCCGCGCCCGAAATCTCGGCGGCGGAGATGATGTTCGGGATGTTGAGATAGCTGTCGGTCGCCGCAGGCGGACCGATGCACACCGCCTGGTCGGCCAGGCGCACATGCATGGCATCGGCGTCGGCCGTGGAATGCACGGCGACGGTCTCGATCCCCATCTCGTGACAGGCGCGGTGGATGCGAAGCGCGATCTCACCACGATTGGCGATCAGCAGTTTCTTGATCTGCGCCAAGGCGGCTTACTCGACGACGACCAGGGGCTGGTCGAACTCGACCGGCTGGCCGTTCTCGACCAGGACGGCGGTCACGGTGCCCGCCTGGGTCGCGGTGATCGGGTTCATCACCTTCATGGCCTCCACGATCAGCAGCGTGTCACCGGCGGCGACCTTCTGCCCCACCGAGGCGAAGGGCTTGGCGCCCGGCTCGGCCGACAGATAGACGGTGCCGACCATCGGCGACTTCACGGCATTGGCTGACGCAGCCGGGGCCGATGCGCCGACTTCCGCTGCGGCGGGGGCGACAGGCGCGGCGGCGGCCGGCGCGGGCGCGGCCACAGGCGCGGGCGCATAGCCCATCTGTGCGACGGCTGCGGCCTTGCGCGCGACGCGGATCTTGCGGTCGCCATGCTCGACCTCAATTTCGGTCAGGGCGGTGGCGTCGAGCAGCTCGGCGAGCTGACGGACGAGGTCGACATCGACCTTCATCGCTTGTTCGGTCTTTTCGGTCATGGGACGCGCTCCTGTCAGAACCGGGCCGCGGCTTCAAGCGCGAGCAGATAGGAATGCGCGCCAAAACCCGCGATTGTGCCTTTTGCGGCACGCCCGATGAAGCTCTCATGCCGGAATGGCTCCCGCGCATGAGGGTTGGATAGGTGAACCTCGATCACCGGAGTCGTCACCGACTTGATCGCGTCATGGATCGCGATCGACGTATGGGTGAAGCCCCCGGCGTTGAGCAGCACGGCCTTCGCCTCATAGGCCTGGGCCTCGTGCAGCCAGTCGATCAGATGGCCTTCATGGTTGGACTGGCGCATGTCGATCGTCAGATCGAGTTCGCGCGCCCGGTCCTCCAGCAGCCCCGCAATATCGTCCAGCGTGTCATGGCCATAGATATGCGGCTCACGCAGGCCGAGCAGGTTCAGGTTCGGCCCGTTGAGGACATAAACGGTCGCGGGCATCGGCACTCCCATGGTTGCGGCTCGGGATGGCCGGGCCTAGATCGAGGGCCTTCCTTAACCGCATGCCCTATCCCACGTCGAGCGGGCAGCGACTTGCATGGTAAGTGACACATATGCCCCATACCGATGGAACCGTGACGATCACCGTGAATGGCGAGCATAAGCGGGTGGTGGCGGGCCTGTCGCTGGCCGATCTGGCGAACCAGCTGGGGCTGGTGCCCGAAAAGGTGGCGGTGGAGCGCAACCTGGAGGTCGTGCCCCGTTCGACACTGGCGCAGGTGCAGGTCGAGGATGGCGACGAGATCGAGATCGTGCATTTTGTCGGCGGCGGCGATCATGCGGCGGCGGCGATGACCGAGGCGGCGGACGATGATTCGTGGGAGGTCGCGGGGCAGCGTTTCCGTTCGCGCCTGATCGTCGGCACCGGCAAGTACAAGGACTTCGCGCAGAATGCCGCAGCGGTCGAGGCGGCGGGGGCGGAGATCGTCACGGTCGCGGTGCGCCGGGTCAACGTGTCGGACCGCAACGCGCCGATGCTGACCGATTTCATCGACCCGAAAAAGATCACCTATCTGCCCAACACGGCGGGCTGTTTCACCGCCGAGGATGCGATCCGCACGCTGCGGCTGGCGCGCGAGGCGGGCGGCTGGGAGCTGGTCAAGCTGGAGGTTCTGGGCGAGGCGAAGACGCTCTATCCGGATATGGTCGAGACGCTGCGTGCAACCGAGATCCTGGCCAAGGAAGGCTTCAAGCCCATGGTCTATTGCGTCGACGACCCCATTGCCGCCAAGCGGCTGGAGGATGTCGGGGCGGTGGCGATCATGCCGCTGGGCGCGCCGATCGGATCGGGGCTGGGCATCCAGAACAAGGTGACGATCCGCCTGATCGTCGAGGGGGCCAAGGTGCCTGTGCTGGTCGATGCGGGTGTCGGCACCGCGTCGGAAGCGGCCGTCGCCATGGAACTGGGCTGTGACGGCGTGCTGATGAACACCGCGATCGCCGAGGCCAAGGACCCTGTGCTGATGGCCCGCGCAATGAAGGCGGGCGTCGAGGCGGGGCGCATGGCCTATCGCGCCGGGCGCATGGGGATGCGCCGCTATGCCGACCCGTCGAGCCCGCTGGCGGGACTGATCTAACTTTAATTTCACGGAACTTGCCGCGTAACGAACCGTTGTGTTTCCGAGTGTTCAACGGGATTTCACGATCCCTCAGCAAATGGAGGCCATCATGGGTGAACTCACCGACAAGATCAAGGGCAACGTCAACGAGCTGGTTGGTAAGGCCAAGGAAGCCATTGGCGAGCATAACAACAATGACAAGCTCGTGGCCGAGGGCGAAGCCCAGCAGGCCAAGGGCAAAGGCGAGCAGATGAAGGGTTCGGTCAAGGGCGCCCTTGGCGACAACATCTGAACCTGCTAGTCGTTTTCTGACTAAAGCAATCAGCAACGAACTCGCCGCCCCGGTTTATACCGGGGCGGTTTTCTTTTGTTTGGATAAGGATAAATTCTGCAATCGTTTTTATGATAGCGTTATTTTGGGTTTAGCCCGCTTTATTTGAAGGCTTTTATGGTCCTGCGGTAACGGAGCGTAGGAAGAAGGGGTGCGAGTGAAGGCGTCTCTGGATTTCCTCCACTCGCGGGGAGATTTCAGTGGTTTGCGATTCGCGACAAGGTCGTGGCGGGGGTGATGACCTCGATATCGGTCTTCAGGTGCAGCAACCGTACGCCGGTCCCAGCCATCGCGCGGGACAGGGCTGGGGCGAAATCCTCGGTCCGGGTCACCACTTCGCTCCAGCAGCCATAGGCGCGCGCCAGTGCGGCAAAGTCGGGGTTGGTAAGACCCGTTGCCGCCACACGACCGGGATATTCGCGCTCCTGATGCATGCGGATCGTCCCATATCCGCCATTATCGACCACGATCACCAGCATCGAGGCGCCATATTGTACGGCGGTCGCCAGTTCCTGTCCGTTCATCAGGAAGCAGCCGTCACCCGCCAGCGCGACGACCATGCGATCGGGATGGCGCAGCGCGGCGGCGGTGGCGGCGGGGACACCGTATCCCATCGCGCCGCAGGTCGGGGCAAGCTGGCACCCCGGTTCGTAGCGCCAGTAACGGTGCCACCAGCCCGAATAATTGCCCGCTCCGTTGCAGAGGATCGAATCGGCCGGGAGTGCGTCGCGCATCGCCGCGACGCATTGGCCCAGGTCCAGCGTCACGCCCTCGCGCGGGGCGGGTTCGGACCAGGCGAGATAGGCGGCATGGGCCTCCGCGCCGCTGGGGTGGGGCGTGGCGGCTTCGCTGGCGAGCAGTTCCAGCATCCCCAGTGCCTGATGGACGTCGGAACACAGCGCCAGGTCGGTGCGATAGACGCTGTGCAACTCGTCCGGGTCGGGATGGATATGGACCAGCGTCTGGCCCGGATGCTCGGGCGTGATGAGCGTATAGCCATCGGTCGTCGCCTCCCCCAGCCGCGCGCCGACGACGATCAGCAGGTCGGCCTCCTTCACCCGGGCGACCAGTGCGGGATTGGGGCCATAGCCCAGATTGCCCGCATAGACCGGGCAGGTGGCCGACACCGCATCCTGTCGCCGGAACGCTGCGACCAGCGGAATGCCCGCCGCTTCGCCCCATTGCTCGGCCAGCGCTACGGCCTCGGCATTCCAATGTGCCCCGCCGATGATGGCGACGGGCCGCTGGGCCTTCTCGATCAGGTCCTGCGCCGCCATCACGTCTTCGATGCGCACGTCCTGCGATGGCCGCTCGATCCGGGGGCGGGGCGCGCCCTCGACCATATCGCACAGCATGTCCTCGGGCAGGGCCAGCACGACCGGCCCCGGTCGCCCGCTCATCGCGGTGGCATAGGCGCGGGCGACATATTCCGGGATACGCGCGGCATCGTCGATCCGTGCGGCCCATTTGGCGAGCGGGGCGAACATCGCCTGGAAATCGACCTCCTGAAAGGCTTCGCGGTCGCGGGTGCCCCGATCGACATCGCCGATGAACAGGATCATCGGTTGCGAGTCCTGCCGCGCGACATGCACGCCGATCGCCGCATTGGTCGCCCCCGGCCCGCGCGTGACGAAGGCCACACCCGGCCGCCCGGTCAGCGTGCCGTCGGCGCACGCCATGAAGGTCACGCCGCCTTCCTGCCGACAGGTCACCATATCGATGGCGGGCGTGTCGTGTAGCGCGTCGAGCACCGCCAGGAAACTCTCGCCCGGCACGGTGAAGATACGGTCGCACCCCTGTTCGAGAAGCGCATCGACAAGCAGGCGTCCGCCGGTTTTCGTGGTCATGGACGGCAGCCTAACGCCGCTTCCCTGCAAAGCGCAAACGCTGGCTTGACCCGGCTCCGTGCCTCCGCCTAACGCTTGCGCCATCATAGGGAGGACGCCCATGCAGAAGCTCTATTCCGACGCGGCCGCCGCGCTCGACGGCCTGCTCCATGACGGCATGACGATCTGCGCCGGGGGCTTCGGCCTGTGCGGTATCCCGGAGCGGCTGATCGACGCGATCGAGGCTGCCGGGGTCAAGGACCTGACCATCGCCAGCAACAATGCCGGGATCGACGGTGTGGGTCTGGGCAAGCTGCTCCGATCGCATCAGGTGAAGAAGATGATCTCGTCCTATGTCGGCGAGAACAAGGAGTTCGAGCGGCAGTATCTGTCCGGTGAACTGGAGGTCGAGTTCTGCCCGCAGGGGACGCTCGCCGAGCGTTGCCGGGCAGGGGGTGCGGGTATCCCCGGCTTCTATACCAAGACGGGCGTCGGCACGAAGGTGGCCGAGGGCAAGGAAGTGAAGAGCTTCGACGGGGAGGATTATATCCTCGAACGCGGCATCCGCGCCGACCTGTCGATCATCAAGGGGTGGAAGGCCGACGAGGCCGGGAACCTGATCTTCCGCAAGACCGCACGCAACTTCAACCAGCCGATGGCGACGGCGGGTCGCATCTGCGTGGCCGAGGTGGAAGAGGTGGTGCCGGTCGGCTCGCTCGATCCCGACCAGATCCATCTGCCCGGCATCTATGTGAAGCGGATGATCGTCGGCGCGCCGTACGAGAAGAAGATCGAGTTCCGCACGGTGCGCGAGCGGGCTTGATTTTTTGGGGGAGGGGATGCGGAGAGCGCTGGCCCTCCCCCCGACCCCCTCCCGCCTGCGGGAGGGGGAGCGCGCTTGGCGGAGGGGGTGTTTGATGAAACGCACGAAGATTGAGCACGACGGCAGCAACGTAACCTCTCCCCTCCCGCAGGCGGGAGGGGTTGGGGGAGGGAACGCCGTTCTAAGGCTGGGCGTAGCAATTGCCACCGCCCTGACCCTATCCGGCTGCGTCGTCGCCGTCGGCAACAACAGCCCGGCATCCCCACTCGCAGCTGCCACGAACCCCAAACTCGCGGGCATGCAATATCTCTACGGCTCGGCCGAGGCCGACGCGATCTCGCGTCAGGCCTGGAATGCGCTCGTCACCTATGCCGCCGACCGGGTACGTCGCCCGCAAGCCGACAGCGTCGTGCTGGCCCAGGGCGCGAGCCTCGAAAGCCCCCGCTTCGTGCCGTGCGCGGGCAAGCGTCCGGCGGCCGTGTTCGACGTCGACGAGACGGTCCTCCAGAATCTCGGCTTCGAGCAGGACGATCTGACCGGCCGCGCCGACCGCGACTTTCCCGGCCGCTGGCGCGCCTGGGAGCAGAGCGATGGCCATGCCGTCCTGCCCACGCCCGGCGCTGCGGCGGCGATCGCCGATCTGCGGACGATGGGCGTGACGGTGATCTTCAACACCAACCGCGACGATCCGGCGGGCGCGGCGCGCGTGATCGAGGCGGCAGGGCTTGGCCCGGCGGTGCATGGCGACACGCTGTTCGTGCGCCCCGATACAGGCAGCGGCGACAATAAGGACGCGCGACGCTGGCGGATCGCCGACCGCTATTGCGTGATCGCCATGGGCGGCGACCAGCTCGGCGATTTCAGCGACCTGTTCAACACGCCTGCCAGCGTGGCGCAGCGTCGCGCCCGCGCCGATGCCCCGCGCGTCGCGGCGCTGTGGGGCCGTGGCTGGTTCGTCTTCCCCAACCCCGTATACGGCAAGGCGCTGAAGGGCACCCCCGACGACATCTTCCCCGCCGACCGGCGGTGGCACCCGACAGGAGAGCAATGATGGCCTGGACCCGCGACGAAATGGCCGCCCGTGCGGCCAAGGAGCTGAAGGACGGTTTCTACGTCAATCTGGGCATCGGCATCCCGACTTTGGTCGCCAACCATATCCCGCAGGGGGTGGAGGTCACGCTGCAATCCGAAAACGGGATGCTGGGCATCGGGCCGTTTCCCTATGACGACGAGGTGGATCCCGACCTGATCAACGCGGGCAAGCAGACGATCAGCGAGCTGCCGCACTCGGTCTATTTCTCGTCGGCCGACAGCTTTGCGATGATCCGGGGCGGGCATATCGACCTGACCGTGCTGGGCGCGATGGAGGTGTCCGAAGGGGGCGACATCGCCAACTGGATGATCCCCGGCAAGATGATCAAGGGCATGGGCGGCGCGATGGACCTGGTCGCGGGCGTCAAGAAGATCATCGTCGTCATGGAGCATAACGCCAAGGACGGCAGCCCGAAATTCATCCCCGAATGCACCCTGCCGCTGACCGGACGCAATGTCGTCGACATGATCGTCACCGACCTGGCGGTGTTCCAGCGCCCCGATCACGACAGCGCCTTCCGCCTGATCGAATGCGCGCCCGGCGTCACCGCCGATGAGGTGGCGGCGAAGACGACGGCGAAGTTCGAGCGCTGATGGCCTATACCCTCGTCACGGCGAACCGGAATTATTCGAGCTGGTCGCTGCGCCCCTGGCTGTTGATGAAGGCGCTGGGGATTGCGTTCACCGACCGGATCGAACCGTTCGCTGCGGCGGAGAATTACGAGGCGTTCCGCGCCTTTTCGCCGACCGGGCAGGTGCCGGTGCTGATCGATGGCGAGCGGACGGTGTGGGATTCGCTCGGCATCGCGTTGTATCTCGCCGAGCGGCATCCGGGAGTCTGGCCGGAGGATGAGGCGGCGCGCGCCTGGGCGATGTGCGCGGTCGCGGAGATGCATGGCGGCTTCGGCGCGCTGCGGGCCGAGCGGACGATGAATGTCGGGGTGCGGGTGGACGCGAAGCCGCCGTCGCCCCGGCTGGAGCGCGATGTGGCGCGGCTGGCGGAACTGTGGGGCGAGGGATTGTTGCGTTTCGGCGGGCCGTGGCTGGCGGGGGAACGTTTCTCGGCAGTCGATGCGTTTTTCGCGCCGGTTGCGTTCCGGGTAAGGACGTACGGCATCGACGTTGGCGAGGCGGGGGCGGCCTGGGTCGAGACGGTGCTCGCACATCCCGCGATGCGGGACTGGGAAACGCAGGCGCTGGCAGAGACGTGGCGGGACCCGGATCATGAGATCGAGCTGGCGGAGTGTGGTGGCGTGACCGAGGATTTTCGCGCCAAGGGGTGAGGTATGGGGCGTGACCTTCGGCTACGCTCAGGCTGAACGGAGCGGGGGAATAGGTCTCCACCACCTCCGTTCAGCCTGAGCGAAGTCGAAGGCCAAAGGAATCCCTTGGCACATGACAATTTCGCCATCCCAAAGAAATAACATTGCGCCACACCTTTGCGGCGCGCATCTTTTCGGATAACAGCGCCCGCATCATGGCCCAACGACCCCAGACTCTGTACGAGAAGATCTGGGCCGCGCACGTTGTCGAACGGCGGCCCGATGGCACCTGCCTCATCTATATCGACCGTCATCTTGTTCACGAGGTGACGAGCCCGCAGGCGTTCGAGGGGCTGCGCGCCGCCGGACGCACGGTGCGCCGTCCCGAATTGACGCTGGCGGTGCCCGACCACAATCTGCCGACGACGCCGCGCAAGGACGCGAACGGCAACCTCCTGCCCATCGCCGACCCGGAAAGCGCGCAGCAGCTTGACGCGCTCCGCCGCAACACCGCCGAGTTCGGCGTCGACTATATCGACGCGACGGCGGCGGCGCAGGGGATCGTCCATGTCGTCGGGCCGGAACAGGGCTTCACCCTGCCGGGCACGACGCTCGTCTGCGGTGACAGCCATACCTCGGCGCACGGCGCACTGGGCGCGCTGGCCTTCGGCATCGGAACGTCGGAGGTCGAGCATGTGCTGGCGACCCAGACGCTGTTGTTGTCTCCGTCCAAGACGATGGAGGTCCGTGTCGACGGCGTGCTGGGTCACGGCGTCTCGGCCAAGGACGTGGTGCTGGCCATTATCGGCAAGATCGGCGCAGCGGGCGGCACCGGCCATGTCATCGAATTCACCGGCAGCGTGATCCGCAACCTGTCGGTCGAAGGTCGCCTGACCATCGCCAACATGTCGATCGAGGGTGGCGCGCGCGCAGGGCTGATTGCACCGGACGAGACGACCTTCGCCTATCTGAAGGACCGCCCGATGGCGCCCAAGGGGGGGGACTGGGACAAGGCGGTCGCCTGGTGGCGGACGCTGCCGACCGATCCGGGTGCGGTCTACGACAAGGTCGTCACGCTCGACGCCGCCGATATCGCGCCCAACCTGACCTGGGGCACCAGCCCCGAGGACGTGGTGCCGATCACCGGCGTCGTGCCCGATCCCGACAGCTTTGCCGACGCCTCCAAGCGCGAAGCGGCGCGCAAGTCGCTGGACTATATGGGCCTGACCCCCGGCACTGCGATGCAGGACGTCGCGATCCAGCATGTCTTCATCGGCAGCTGCACCAACAGCCGGATCGAGGATCTGCGCGCCGCCGCCGCCGTGGCGCGCGACCGCAAGGTGGCAGAGGGCGTCCGTGCGCTGGTCGTTCCCGGCTCGGGTCTGGTCAAGCGCCAGGCCGAGGCGGAGGGGCTGGATCGCATCTTCGTACAGGCCGGTTTCGAATGGCGCGAGCCGGGCTGTTCGATGTGCCTGGCGATGAACCCGGACAAGGTGCCGCCGGGCGAGCGTTGCGCCTCGACCTCGAACCGCAATTTCGTCGGCCGTCAGGGTCCCGGGGCGCGCACCCATCTGCTTTCCCCCGCCATGGCTGCCGCCGCAGCGGTGACCGGACGCCTTTTCGATGTTAGAGAGTTGAAGAGCCACGCGATTGATCGTGAAGGCATCTGACAGGGACGATAGGGGATACGCATCATGAAGCACGTACTGGTCATGCTCGTCACCGGCGCGGTTCTGTGCGGCGCGGCCGCCTATGCCGCAGGCATTGCGTCACGCCCTGCCGTGGCCGAGCAGCGTCCGCAGCAGGCGGGCTGACCGCCCGGTTTTCGAATACAGGGATGATGAAATGAACCCGGTTACGACCGTCGCCGGCACTGCCTACCCCTGGGGTGCCAAGAATATCGATACGGATGTCATCATCCCGGCACATTGGCTGAAGACGATCACCCGTGCCGGTCTGGGGCGCGGCGCGTTCGAGACGGTGCGCGCACAGCCGGACAACATCTTCGACGACCCCCGCTATGCGGGCGCGCCGATCCTGATCGCGGGCGACAATTTCGGTTGCGGCTCCAGCCGCGAGCATGCCGCATGGGCGCTGGCGGATATGGGCATCCAGGCCGTGATCGCCCCGAGCTTTTCCGACATCTTCTCGGGCAATGCCTTCAAGAACGGCATCGTCCCTGTCGTCCTGCCGCAGGAGGCGGTGGACCGGCTGATCGCGGTGGCGCAGGACCAGCCGATCACGGTCGATCTGGAGACGATGACCGTCACCACGCCGTTTCAGGACCGTTTTACCTTCGAACTCGACCCGTTCCGCCGCGAGTGCCTGATGAAGGGGCTCGACGAAGTCGGCCTTACGCTGGCCCGTGACGAGGCGATCGGCCATTTCGAGGGGCAGATGGCCGAGGGGCGGCCCTGGGTCGTGGGTCGCCAGCGCCTGGATGGCGCCACGGCGGCCGCTGCCTGACGAAACAGGGTGCGGGGCCTTTTGCGGGCGTGCTGGCGAAAGCGTCAGGACGCGACGACGACGACCCCGGCGATCAAGGCCCATATGGCGAGCGAACCGATCATGCCGTTGACGATGCCCAGCATCGGATTGTCCCGGCGGTCCGGTGGCACGGCGCGGAAATGGGTCATGGCGCTCTCCTAAGGCCTCGGCGATATCCCGGTTCTTCCAGGCTTCATCCCGTTTTTGCCATGCTTACAGTACGCACCGGTCCGGGCGCGGTTCCCATCGTTTCCCGACCGAAACGATCGTTGGAAACGGGGTGAAACACCCGATCGGCGCATCGGTTGCACGCGGGCGCGACGCCCCCTATCTCGGACGCTGTGTTTGATTGGCCCATGGGGCTGGGGGATGGCGAACCGATGACCAGTTTCGACGATCGCAGGAAGGGCTTCGAGGCCAAGTTCGTGGCCGATCAGGATATGCTGTTCCGCATCACGGCGCGGCGCAACCGTCTGGTCGCGCAATGGGCGGCCGAGCGGATGAAGCTGACTCCCGCCGAGACCGATGCCTATGCCAAGGCGGTCGTGCAGGCCGATTTCGAGGAAGCGGGCGACGAGGACGTCATTCGCAAGCTGCTGGGCGACCTGACCGCGGCCGGGATCGACGTGGACGAGGCGGAGGTCCGTCGTGCGCTGGACGAGCAGCTGGTCGAGGCGCGCCGCCAGATGATGGAGAGCCGCTGACTATGCCGATGGCCGCCGATGATATCGCCACGATGATCCGCACCGCCATTCCCGATGCCGAGGTCCAGATCACTGACCTCGCCGGGGACGGCGACCATTATGCCGCGCATGTCGTGGCCGCCAGCTTTGCGGGCATGAGCCGCGTCGCGCGCACCCGCGCTGTCTATGCCGCGCTCGGCGGACGCATGGGGGGCGAACTCCATGCGCTGCAACTGACCACCGCGGTTCCGGCCGCCTGATCCCATTCCCTCAAGGATGAATGACATGACCGACGATACGAACGCGCGCATCGACGCGCTGGTGAAGGACAACGCCGTCCTGCTGTTCATGAAGGGCACGCCGCTCTTTCCGCAATGCGGTTTTTCCAGCCGTGCGGTGGCGATCCTGAACCATCTTGACGTACCGTTCGAGAGCGTGGACGTGCTTCAGGACCAGGGCATCCGCCAGGGCATCAAGGCCTATTCGGACTGGCCGACCATTCCGCAGCTCTATGTGAATGGCGAGTTCGTCGGCGGATCGGACATCATGATGGAGATGTACGAAAGCGGCGAACTGGCCGAACTGGTCCAGGATGTGAAGACCGCGTGATGTGACGAAGGGCCGGATGAAAATCCGGCCCTTTTTATATCCTCCCCGACACGGGGAGGGGGACCAGCGAAGCTGGTGGTGGAGGGGGCGCGCCGCAAAGGTCGTGCAGTGCGGAAGCCCCCCTCCGTCAGGCCTGTGGCCTGCCACCTCCCCGTGCCGGGGAGGATCGGAACCGCCCTATTGACTACGCGTGTAATCGGAATAGGATTACGCTTGTAGTCAATAAGAGGGCGAGTCGATGGCCGAGCGTATCAGCGATGCCGAACATGCCGTGATGGAGGTCCTGTGGGAGGAGGCTCCGCTGACCGCGCAGGATGTCGCGGAGCGGGTCGATCCCGAACGCGGCTGGAGCACCAACACCGTCAAGACGCTGCTCGGTCGCCTGCTGGCCAAGGAAGCCATCGGGCATGAGGAACAGGGGCGGCGGTATCTGTACCGCCCGCTGGTGGCGCGCGACGATTATGTCGTCGGCGAGTCCCGCCGACTGATCGACCGGCTGTTCGGTGGCCGCCTGACCCCGCTGGTCGCGCATCTGGCCGAGCGGGACGAACTGACCGCCCAGGATATTTCCGAGATCGAGGCGCTGCTCAAGGACCTCAAGGCATGAGCGGCGCGCAACTCGGCTGGGCGGTGGAGGCGATGATCGCCTCCACCCTGCTGATGGGGCTGGTCCTGCTGGCCCGCCGCCATGTCCGCCAGGCCTTCGGGCCGCAGATCGCCTATGCGCTCTGGGCCTTGCCGTTGCTCCGCTTGCTCCTTCCGCCGCTGCCGCGCGGGCTGTCCGAGCAGGCGACCCCGCCGCTGGCTGCCGCGAGCGAGCGCTTCGCGACCTATGTCGTGCTGCCCATGACCGCGCAGATACCCGCGACGGTGGATGCGCCCGGCATCTGGTCGATGGTGGAGCAGGGGGTGGCGCTGTTCTGGATCATCGGGGCGGCGGCGTTTCTGGGCTTCCAGCTCTTGCGCCACTGGCGCTTCCGCAGGCGGTTGCTGGCCGATGCCGAGCCGCTGGAAGCGGTCAAGGGCGTGCGCGTGGTCGCCAGCGATGGTGCGCCGGGGCCGCTCGCCTTCGGCATCTGGCATCGCTACGTCGCTTTTCCACGGGACTTTGCCGAGCGCTACGACGCCGATGAGCGCGACCTGGCGCTGGCGCATGAGCTGGGCCATCACGCCCGGGGCGATCTGATCGCCAACTGGATCGCGCTCGCCGTGCTGGCGCTCCACTGGTTCAACCCGCTGGCGTGGCGGGCTTTCCACGCCTTTCGCGCCGATCAGGAGCTGGCCAACGACGCCCGTGTCCTCAAGGGGCGCAGCCGGGCCGACCGGCATGTCTATGCCTGCGCCATCGTGAAGGCCGCGCATGGCCGCGCCCTGTCGGGGGCCTGTCACCTGCACACCATCGATGACCTGAAAGGGAGGCTGAAGATGTTGACCACTTCTCCGAAATCGCGTCGCCAGCTGGCGATGGGCGGCGCCACCGTGTCGGTGCTGGTGCTGGCCGGGCTGGGGGCGACCGCCTCGGGCACGCCGGCGGCGGCGGCGTTGACCAGGAAGGTCGAGCGGACACTGGGCGTCGATCTGACCAGCACGGTCGCGGTCATGCCCGCCGTCGCCCAGACGACGCCGGAGGTTCCCGAAGCGCCGACCGCACCTTCCGTGCCTGCGGCCCCGGCTACCCCTGCAAAACCCGTGGTTGCGATTGCCGCGACGGTTCCGGAGGTGCCCGCCGTTCTCGCTGCCCCCGCGACTCCG
>NZ_MQUI01000061.1:0-18101 GCF_001970915.1 Sphingomonas sp. Sph1(2015) | reverse complement strand
ACAATGTCAAAGAGCCGACAACAAATACCGGCAACACCCCTTCACCCCGTTCCCAGGGCCTCAAGTGCGCCGATCTGTCGTAGCTGCACCGGTCAGTCGTTGCGACCACCGCTGCGGTGAAACCCCTATAGGCGGACCCACTTTGGCGGTCAACAACATTTTTCACATCAATGTCGTTTTTCTTGCGCGCAGATGAAACATCCTGTCACTACGCTTCTTCCCCCCTGCCTCGCGCCCCTGCCTGCTCGCCATAGTGCCGGGCCAGCATGGCGCAGGCGATCAACTGGATCTGGTGGAACAGCATCACCGGCAACAGGATGACGCCGACCTGCGCCGCCGGGAACAGGACGCCCGCCATGGGAACGCCCGATGCCAGGCTCTTTTTCGATCCGCAGAATTGCAGGACAATCGCGTCCTCCGGCGACAGACGCATCAGCCGTGCGATCATATAGGTCGCCGCGAGGATCAGCCCGAGCAGCAACAGGCAGAGCAGGAACAGCCGCCCGAGATCGCCCGGCGATACGCGTGTCCACAGCCCTTCGACCACCGCCGCACCGAATGCGGTATAGACGACCAGCAGGATCGAGCCCCGATCGACCAGCGTCAGCATGCCTTTATGCCGACCGACAAAGCCGCCGATCCATGGCCGGAGCAGATGCCCCACCACGAATGGCGCCAGCAGTTGCAGCAGAATGCCTTCTATCGAGGCGAGCGACACCCCTGCCCCGCCCTCGACCTTCATCAGGAGGGCCACCAGGGCCGGGGTCACGAGAATGCCGAGGAGATTGGAGAAGGACGCACTGCAGATCGCCGCCGCGACATTGCCGCGCGCGATCGCGGTGAAGGCGATGGACGACTGCACCGTCGAGGGCAGCAGGGTCAGGAACAATATGCCCATGGCCAGCGACGGATCGATACCGGGCAACCGGATCATGCCGAGCCCCAGCAGCGGAAACAGAAGGAAGGTCGATGCCAGCACCGCCAGATGCAGCGGGCAGTTGCGCAGGCCCGTCCAAATGGCCTCGCGCGACAGCTTCGCGCCGTGCAGGAAGAAGAGCAGCACGATACCCGCGTCGGCGAGATAGCCGGCAAATGTCGCGAACGCCCCGCGCGCAGGCAGGATGGTGGCAAGGGCAACCGTCGCCAGCAGGCTGAGGATGAACGGCTCGAAGACGGAAAACAGGCGCTGGATCATGGGCGCTCCCCGGCTGGACGCGCTCCGCAACCCGTCAGGCCTCGCCGAAACGCCATTAAAATCGCCGGATAGGCAAATCAGGACAGCGACGCTACCCTTTGTGGATTTTCAGAAGAGGGGAAAATGGGGGGAGCATAGCCGAATCGCTCAACCCCCACTCCGATCGTTCGGCCGGTGCCGGTCTTTCCGGCGGCTTCCGCTCCCGATTTGTGATTCTGTTCGTGTGTTGGCCGACGATACGAGCGTTCCGTACGGGAAATCGCGGCCAAAAAAAAGGCCGGTCTTGCGACCGGCCGAAAGTTTTTAGGAGAGGATGCCTGAAAGGCCCGATCCTTGTGCATCGCAGCACCGATGTTAGCAATTGCAACCTCGGCAATTGCAATTGCATGAAATGCAACTGATAGCGATAACAACGGCTTGGATCATTCGCCCTGTCATCCTGATCCGCAATGTCGATCGCGTGGATCGGTTCGATGGACCGCAAGGGTCTTGTCGAACGCGATGCGGCTGCCGAGATGATCCCCACGACAAAGCGCAAGGATGCCGAATGACCACCAATCCCCTGCTCGCCGATACCGACCTGCCCGACTTCGCCGCGATCCGCCCCGAGCATCTGGTGCCCGCAGTCGAGCGGATGATCGACGACGCGCGCGCCGCCGCCGACCGGATCGGCGGATCGAACGCCAGCGACTTCGGCGATGTCGTGCTGGCGAGCGAGCGGACGGGCTTCGCGATTGCGCGGGGCTGGTCGCCTGCCGGGCATCTCCATTCGGTCGCCGACACGCCCGAGCTGCGCGCCGCCTATGCCGAGGCTCAGGCGATGCTGGCCGAATATGGCATGGAGGCGGGCCAGGATCCGCGCCTGTTCGCCGCCTTCAACCGGGTCGACCTGACGCCGCTGACCGAGGCCGAGGCGCGCGCGGTCGAGCTGGCGCGGCGTGACTTCACTTTGTCGGGCGTCGGCCTGGACGACGCAGCCAAGGCCCGGTTCCGCGAGATCGGCGTCGAACTGAACCGGCTGAGCACCGAATTCGGCAATGCCGTGCTCGATTCCAGCGAGGCCTGGAGCGAGCATGTCACCGACGAAGCCCTGCTGTCCGGCCTGACCGACAATGCGAAGGCGATCCTGGCCTCCTACGCCGCCGAGAAGGGGCTGGACGGCTGGCTGGTCACGCTGCGCGAACCCAGCGTGCAGGCGATCCTGACCCAGGCGGACCATCGCGACCTGCGCGCGCGGGTCGCCAAGGCCTATGCCACCCGCGCCTCCGACCAGGCGGCCGATCCGACGCACGACAATAGCGCCCGTATCGACCGTATCCTCGAACTGCGCCACGAAGCGGCGCGGTTGCTTGGCTTCAACGACGCCGCCGCCCGTTCGGTCGAGACCAAGATGGCGCAGTCGGCCGACGAAGCGCTGGCCTTCCTGTCCGATCTCGCCGCGCGTGCCCGCCCGCTGGCCGAGCGCGAGCTGGCCGAGGCGAGCGCCTATGCCGCCGAAAAGTTCGGGATCGCCAAGCTCGAACCCTGGGACACGGGCTATGTCGCCGAGCATATGCGCCGCGAGCGTTTCGGCGTCGATCGTGAGGCGATCCGCGCCTATTTCCCCCTGCCCCGCGTCATGGAGGGCACGGTCGCGCTGATCGAGCGGCTCTATGGCATTCGACTGGTCGAACGCGCGGACGTGTCGGTATGGAACGCCGATGTCCGCTATTATGACGTGCAGGACAAGAGCGGCGAGATCGTCGCGGGCGTCTATTGCGATTTCCATGCGCGCGCAGGCAAGCGTGGCGGCGCCTGGATGGATGTGTGCCGTCCGCGCTTCCGCGATGCCGACCGTTTCCACCGGCCCATCGCCTATCTGACCTGCAACTTCCCGCCCGCGACCGGCGACACCCCTGCCCTGTTGGCGCATGGCGATGTCGTGACGCTGCTCCACGAGTTCGGCCATGTTCTGCACCACCTGCTGACCGAGGTCGACCTGCCCTCGATCGGTGGCATTTCGGGCGTCGAGTGGGACGCGGTCGAACTGCCCAGCCAGTTCATGGAGAATTTCGCCTGGGACCGCGACACGCTGACCGCGCTGTCCGCGCATGTCGAGACGGGCGAGCCGCTGCCCGACGAATTGTTCGCCAAGATGCTGGCGGCGCGGCGCTTCCAGGCGGGAATGTTCCTGCTTCGCCAGATCGAGTTCGCGACCTTCGACCTGCGGCTGCACCGCGATTATGATCCGGTACGGGGCGGCCGCGTGATGGAGGTGCTGAACGATGTTCGCGATGAGGTGTCGGTGATTCGGCCGCCCGAGTGGAATCGCTTCCCGCACAGCTTCAGCCATGTCTTCGCGGGCGGCTATGCGGCGGGCTATTACAGCTATCTCTGGGCCGAGCTGCTGTCGGCGGATGCCTTCGCCGCCTTTGCCGAGGAAGGCCAGGCGGCGGGCGATCGGTTCCGGCGCGAAGTGCTGGCACGCGGGGCGAGCCGTCCGGCGGCCGAGAATTTCCGCGCTTTCCGCGGCCGCGCGCCGGAGCCGGATGCGTTGCTGCGCCATCACGGGCTGGCGGCCTGACGCCGATACCGGGGCCGTCATCGGCGGCCCCGGCTTAATTCCCTGATGCAATCTGGATTATATAGAAAAATCCATTTCTCTACAGCTTCTTAACCACCCTCACCCAAATTGGGGCGGTAGGGAGGAAGCGTCGTGAGCGGATCGGACCATATTGATTTTGAACAGCGACTGGCGGCATTCGACTATCGCGCCGGAAGCTATGCCTCATTTCCGACGATCAAGCGCGCGATCGAGCGGCATGCGCCCGCCGCGCTGACCGCGCTCTACCGGCATATCGCCGCCACCACGCAGATACGGGGGCTGTTTTCTTCACAGGCGCGGATGGATCATGCCCGCGACAAGCAGATGGAGCATTGGCGCAAGCTGTTCTCCCGCCCGCTGGATCGCGATTATGCCGCCGCCTCGACCCATATCGGACAGGTCCATGCGCGGATCGGGCTGGCGCCGACCTGGTATATCAGCGGCTATGCCCGGATGCTGGAATATGTCCTGCCCAGGCTGATCCTGGGTCGATTGCTCTGGCCGTTCGGCGCACGGCGCCGGGCGCGGGCGGCGACCGCGCTGGTCAAGGCGTCGCTGATCGACATGGACATTGCGCTGGCCTCCTATTTCGAGGCCGAGCAGGCGGGGCGTCGTGCGGTGATCGAACGCTGCGGCGCGGTCTTCGACCGAATGGCCAAGGGCGACCTGACCGCCTCGCTCGATGGCCTCCCGTCCGAATATCAGGCCCTGGCCGACAGTTTCGAGGCGATGCGCGCCCAGATGTGCGCGACGCTGGGCGTGGTCACCCAGTCCGGCGAGCATATCCGCATCGGCTCTGGTGACATTCGCCAGGCATCGGACGACCTGTCCGACCGCACCAAGCAGCAGGCCGCCTCGCTGGAGGAAACCGCCGCCGCGATGCAGCAGATCACCTCGACCGTCCGCCAGACGGCCGACGGCGCCTCGCGCGCCAACCGGATCGTCGGCGAGGCGCGGGCCGAGGCCGAGGAGTCGGGCCAGATCGTCCGCCGCGCGGTCGAGGCCATGGGCGGCATCGAGCGTTCGTCGTCGGAGATCAGCGAGATCATCAGCGTCATCGACGGCATCTCGTTCCAGACCAACCTGCTCGCGCTGAATGCCGGTGTCGAGGCCGCCCGGGCAGGCGAAGCGGGCAAGGGCTTTGCCGTCGTCGCCAGCGAAGTGCGCGCGCTCGCCCAGCGCTCGGCCGAAGCGGCCAAGGATGTAAAGACGCGCATCCTCGCCTCCTCCGATCAGGTCGGCGCGGGCGTCGAACTGGTCAACGAGGCGGGTGACGCGCTGCAACGGATCATCGGCCGGATCGGCGAGATCAGCGACCTGGTGTCGCAGATCGCGGCCTCAGCCAGCCAGCAGTCGATTGGCCTGCAACAGGTCAACACCGCCGTTGCCGAGATGGACGGCGTGACCCAGCGCAATGCCGCGATGGTCGAACAGGCCACCGACGCCGCCCGCACCCTGGCGCAGGAAGCCGAGACGCTGGCCCGCGAAGTCGCCCGCTTCCGCCTGGCCGACATCAGCGGCGACCCGCGCAACCCGGTGCACCAGATGCAGCGACGCCTCGCCGCGGTCTGATCCTCACCCCCCGAGGACAAACTGGGCTCCGGCGCAAGTCGGGGCCTTTTTCTTGTTGTTGGGCGACAGCCATATGTACGCCCCCACCCGTTCGCGCTGAGCGAAGTCAAAGCGCACAGCCCGCTGTTGCTGCTTGGGTGAAGCTCATCCCATGATGACAGTGGAAGAACCAATGCGAGCTCCTCCCCTTCAGGGGAGGGGTGTGTCCATCTCATGCCATCGCACTCAGGCTGAACGGTGGTCGAGGGGAAATGTCGCGACGGTTTGCATGAAGCTTCAGGGCACATGACGCATTTCGAAACGACAAAACCCACCCGCTGACGATCAGGGATGGTTCAAAAACCGGCGATATCAGAAAAAATGGTGGAGCCGAGGGGGATCGAACCCCTGACCTCTGCAATGCCATTGCAGCGCTCTCCCAGCTGAGCTACGGCCCCATCGATTTCGGCGCGCGTCCGGCGGGATGCGGACTGGCCTGTCAGCGCATCATGAGATGCGGCTATTCCGGCGGAATGGTGGAGCCGAGGGGGATCGAACCCCTGACCTCTGCAATGCCATTGCAGCGCTCTCCCAGCTGAGCTACGGCCCCGTTCCGCTGTGGAGGCAGCCCACTAGCGGGGCCGCCGTGGCTCGGCAAGCACTTTTTTCAAGCACCCGCCGAGCCCGTTCGGGCAACTTAGTGTTCGTCGTCCTCGCTGGACGTTTCCACGCCCAGATCGTCGTCGCCGCCCAGATCGACTTCATCGTCGGGCGAGGGCTCTTCGTCCTCACCGGTGATGTCCAGATCCTCGTCGTCGCCGCCCGCCAGATCGCTGTCGGCTTCCTTGCTTTCCGGCTTGGCCTGCTCGAACGGCAGGGGCTGCTTGGACTTCAGGATGGGCTCGGGCTCCCACTGCGTCCCGCAATTGATGCAGGTGACGGGGTCGTCCTTTTCGAGGTCGTAGAAACGCGTCGCGCATTTCGGGCACGTACGCTTCGTGCCCCATTCCGGCTTGATCATGCCGTTCATACCTTTCGGAATTGGGTTTTCCGCCGGAGCGAAAAGTGGGCGCGCCTTGCCACAGCGCAAGGCCCCTGTCAAAAGCCCGCGCCATCTATGGCGCACACCCTTCCCCAGCCTCGCACCGTGCGAGCCGCCGCCGCTCTTCGCGGCACCATCGCCGTTCCGGGCGACAAATCGATCAGCCATCGCTCGCTGATGCTCTCCGCGCTCGCGGTCGGTGAAAGCCGGGTCGAGGGGCTGCTGGAGGGGGAGGATGTACTCGCCACCGCCGCCGCGATGCGCGCAATGGGCGCGGACATCGTTCGGCAGGATGACGGGGTGTGGGTGATCCATGGTGTCGGCGTGGGCGGGCTGCTCCAGCCCGAGACCGCGCTCGACATGGGCAATTCGGGCACCTCGACGCGCTTGCTGATGGGGCTGGTCGCCAGCCATCCGATCACCGCGACCTTTATCGGCGACGCCTCGCTGTCCAAGCGCCCGATGGGCCGCGTCATCGAGCCGCTGTCGCAAATGGGTGCCGAGTTTCAGGACACGCCGGGCGGCCGCCTGCCCCTGATGGTCCGGGGCATCAGCCCGGCCGTGCCGATCCGCTACACCCTGCCCGTCGCCTCGGCACAGGTGAAGTCGGCGATCCTGCTGGCGGGCCTCAACACGCCGGGCGAGACGACGGTGATCGAGCCGATCGCGACGCGCGACCATAGCGAGCGGATGCTGGCGGGCTTCGGCGCAGAGCTGACCGTCACCCCCTCGCCCGAGGGCAAGGTCATCACGATTCGCGGCCAGGCCGAGTTGAAGCCGCAGAATATCGTCGTGCCGGGAGACCCCTCCTCAGCGGCCTTCTGGCTGGTCGCGGGGTCGATCGTGCCCGGCGCAGACGTGACCATCACCAATGTCGGCATGAACCCGACCCGCACCGGCATCATCGAAGCACTCAAGATGATGGGCGCCGACATCACCGAACTGGACGCCCGCACCGTCGGCGGCGAGCCGGTCGCCGACCTGCGTGTCCGCCACGCACCCCTGTCGGCGATCGAGGTTCCGCCCGAGCTGACGCCCAGCATGATCGACGAATACCCCGTGCTGTTCGTCGCCGCCGCCTTCGCGACCGGCACGACCATCGCCCGCGGTGCGGAGGAACTGCGCGTCAAGGAATCGGACCGCATCACCGCCATGGCCGATGCGCTCGGCGCCTGCGGTGTCCGTTGTGAGGAATTCGAGGACGGCATGGCCGTGACCGGCACCGGCGGCGAACCGATCCCCGGCGGCGCGACCATCGCCACGCTGCTCGACCACCGGATCGCGATGAGCATGACCATCGCCGCGCTCAACGCCCGTGATCCCATCACGCTGGATGACGCGGCCCCCGTTGCGACCAGCTACCCCATCTTCTTCGACACGCTGGAGAAGCTGGGGGCGATGGCATGATCATCGCCGTTGACGGTCCGGCGGCCAGCGGCAAGGGCACTATCGCCCGCGCGCTGGCCCGGCATTATGGGCTGCCGCATCTCGACACCGGCCTGCTCTACCGCGCGGTGGCGGCGACGGTGCGGCAGATGCATCTCGACCCGACCAGGGAAGCCGACGCCGTGGCCGCGTGCAGCTTCGACGACAGTCTGCTCGCCGATCCCTCCTTGCGGGACGATGAGACGGGCAAGCTCGCCTCGGTCGTGTCGGCGCATCCGCTGGTTCGCGCCGCCCTGCTCCAGCGGCAGAAGCGATTCGCGCAGCAGCCCGGCGGCGCGATCCTCGACGGACGCGACATCGGCACGGTCATCGCCCCCGATGCCGATGCCAAGCTGTTCGTGAAGGCCTCCTCGCAGGTCCGCGCCCGGCGGCGGCATAACGAACTGGTCAAGAACGGCGCGGACGTGTCGTTCGAACAGGTGCTCGCCGACATCCGCGCCCGCGACGAACGCGACAGCGGCCGGGCGACCGCCCCCCTCACCCAGGCGGCGGATGCGGCGGCGCTGGACACCTCCAGCCTGACGATTGACGCGGCCGTGGCCCGCGCGATCCAGTTCGTCGACGCACAGGTGGCGGCTAAGGCGCGCTCGTAAATTCCTCCCCTGCAAGGGGAGGTGGCAGCGCGCCAGCGCTGACGGAGGGGGGCCAGCCCCAAGGGATGTCACTTGCGGCACGCCCCCTCCACCACCGCTTCGCGGCGGTCCCTCTCCCCGTGCCGGGGAGGACACCCCCTCACCTTGCGCAAAAGCCCGTTTTCGGCTAAGGACGCCCCGCTCGCGGACCCTGTTCCGCGGAGAGGCTGACGCGGGGCCATGCCCTCAGCGTCCTTTCCGCATTTGTCGCGGACCGCCGCTTTTCCGTGTTTCAGCCTCATCTTCGGGCCTGGTGGCGTCGGCATGGGGTCGGCGCGGCCATCGTCGAAGGTCTTGGGAATCGCCCGGACCGGAGGCGGAAAACTATCAGGAACCTAACCCTTTTATGGCAACCAACCCCCAGCCCACGCGCGACGATTTCGCGGCGATGCTCGATGACATGTTCGGCGGTGCCGACAGCTTCGAGGGTCGCGTCGTGCATGGCACCGTCACCGCGATCGAAAACGACATGGCCGTCATCGACGTCGGTCTGAAGTCGGAAGGCCGTGTGCCCCTCCGCGAATTCGCTGCCCCCGGCCAGAAGGCCGACCTGAAGGTCGGTGACGAAGTCGAGGTCTATGTCGACCGCGTCGAGAACATGCACGGCGAAGCGATGCTCAGCCGCGATCGCGCCCGTCGCGAAGCCGCCTGGGACAAGCTGGAACTCGAATTCTCGAAGTCGGCCCGCGTCGAAGGCGTGATCTTCGGCCGCGTGAAGGGTGGCTTCACCGTCGACCTGAACGGCGCCGTGGCGTTCCTGCCCGGCTCGCAGGTTGATATCCGCCCCGTCCGCGACGTCACCCCGCTGATGGACATCCCGCAGCCGTTCCAGATCCTGAAGATGGACCGCAAGCGCGGCAACATCGTCGTGTCGCGTCGCGCGGTCCTGGAAGAGACCCGCGCCGAGCAGCGTTCGGGCCTGATCCAGAGCCTGGCCGAGGGTCAGATCATCGACGGCGTCGTCAAGAACATCACCGATTACGGTGCCTTCGTTGACCTGGGCGGCATCGACGGCCTGCTGCACGTCACCGACCTGTCGTACAAGCGCGTCAATCATCCGTCGGAGATGATCGCGATCGGCGACACCGTGCGCGTCCAGATCATCCGCATCAACAAGGACACGCAGCGCATCTCGCTCGGCATGAAGCAGCTCGAGAGCGATCCGTGGGATGGCGCCGGCGCCAAGTATCCGGTCGGCGCGAAGCTGTCGGGCCGCGTCACGAACATCACCGAATACGGTGCGTTCGTCGAGCTGGAGCCGGGCATCGAAGGCCTGGTCCACGTCTCGGAAATGTCCTGGACCAAGAAGAACGTCCATCCGGGCAAGATCGTGTCGACCTCGCAGGAAGTCGACGTCGTGGTCCTGGAAGTCGATCAGGAAAAGCGCCGCATCTCGCTGGGTCTCAAGCAGGCTCAGGCCAATCCGTGGGAAGCGTTCGCCGCAGCCCATCCGATCGGTTCGACCGTCGAGGGCGAAGTCAAGAACGCCACCGAGTTCGGCCTGTTCATCGGCCTGGACAACGATGTCGACGGCATGGTCCACATGTCGGACATCGCCTGGGGCGTGTCGGGTGAGGATGCCCTCAACCTGCACCGCAAGGGCGAAGTCGTTCAGGCCGTGGTCCTGGACATCGACCCCGAGAAGGAGCGTATCTCGCTCGGCATGAAGCAGCTCGAGCGTGGCGGCCCGGTCGCTGGCGGCGTGGCTGCGGCTGGCGATCGCCTGAACAAGAACCAGGTCGTCACCGTGACCGTCCTCGAAGTCCGCGATGCGGGCCTCGAAGTCCAGGCGGGCGACGATGGTGCGACCGGCTTCATCAAGCGCACCGATCTGGGTCGCGACCGTGACGAGCAGCGCCCCGAGCGCTTCCAGGTCGGCCAGAAGTTCGACGCGATGGTGACCGGCTTCGATCGTTCGAAGAAGCCGACCTTCTCGGTCAAGGCGATGCAGATCGCCGAAGAGAAGCAGGCGGTGGCTCAGTATGGTTCGTCCGACTCGGGCGCCTCGCTGGGCGACATTCTGGGCGAAGCGCTGAAGGCGCGCACCCAGAAGTAAGTCACTGGGCCGGGGCATGTTTTTTTCGGAAACATGTCCCGGTTCCGGCCAAATGACACGGACGTGTCGCTTAATCGTATAATAAAAATACTTTCAGCAGCGAGAAACACAGGTTAAGAACGATCCGTCTTAAGCTTGGGACTAGACGATGATCCGTTCGGAACTGGTGCAAAAAATCGGTCAGCGTAATCCGGGACTGAACCCGCGTGAAGCCGAACTGATCGTCACGATTTTCTTTGATGAGATTACCAAGCGACTGGCGGATGACGGTCGCGTCGAACTGCGCGGCTTCGGCGCCTTTTCGACCCGCGCGCGCGGTGCCCGCACCGGCCGCAATCCCCGCACCGGCGAAACCGTCAATGTCTGCGCCAAGCGCGTCCCCTATTTCAAACCCGGCAAGGAAATGCGCGCGCGTCTGAACGTCGACGCGGAATGATCCTGTTCCGGTCACGGGGCGGAAGGACGCAGCTATTCCGGCTTTCCGACCGCTCCACCCTTGACCTGCGCGGCATCCTGGTATCTTCGTTGGGCTGTGCGCGGACGTGGCGAAACCGGTAGACGCTGCCGACTTAAAATCGGCTTCCTATGGAGTGCGGGTTCGAGTCCCGCCGTCCGCACCATCGGATTGGCCGCCGCCCTGCTGGCGACGACCGCCTGCGAGCGTCATGCCGATCACGGCGCCGTGGTCGTCAGCACCGTCCAATCCACGCCCCCTCCCGCCCCGTCCGGCGGACTGACCCTCACCGATGGCGACACGTCGCGCCGCGTGCTGCGCGACGCGCTGGCGCAGGGGCTGGTGCGTTTCGACGCCAATGGCCAGATCGAGCCAGGGCTCGCCGAACGCTGGATCGTCATCGACGAGGGCGGCAGCTTCATCTTCCGCCTGCGCGAGGCGAAGTGGAATGACGGTACGCCCGTCACCGCCGGTCAGGTCGTGGCGATCCTGCGTCGCCTGGTGTCGCCCCGTTCGGGCAATCCGCTGACCCCCTTCCTGACGGCGATCGACGAGATCGTGGTGATGACGCCGCAGGTCATCGAAATCCGCCTGTCGCGCCCTCGCCCCGATCTGCTGAAGCTGTTCGCCCAGCCCGAAATGGCGATCGTCGATCGCGGGCGTCGCGGCACCGGGCCGTTCCGCATCATCCAGGCGGGTCCGCCGCCGCTGCTACGTCCCATCCCCGACCCGCGCCGTATCGAGCCCGAAGATGACGCCACGCCCGCGCCGGAGGAGGATGTCCGCCTGATCGCCGAGAGCCCGGCGCGCGCCATCCTGCGTTTTGCGGGCGGCCAGTCGGACCTGCTGCTCGGCGGCCGGTTCGAGACATGGCCGCTGCTCGACGCCGTCCGGATCAACCAGTCCGCTATCCGGATCGATCCGGCGGCAGGGCTGTTCGGCCTGAGCATCGCCCATCGCGACGGCTTCCTGGCCGACGCCGCCAATCGTCAGGCGCTATCGGCCGCGTTCGACCGGGCGGCGATGCTGGCGGCGGTCGCCCCCAATTGGGAAGCCGCCGACCGGCTGCTGCCCGATGCACTCGATTCGGACGCGCCGCCGCAGATACCCGGCTGGGCGCTTCTCAATCTGGACGAACGGCGGAGCGGGGCGCGGGCGCGGGTCGCCGCCTGGGGGCAGCCGGTGCGGCTCCGCATCGCCTTGCCGCAGGGACCGGGCGCGAACCTTCTCTATGGCCAGATCGGCGCAACACTGCTGGCGGTAGGCATCACACCGGAACGGGTGGCGCTCGATGCCCCTTCCGACCTCCGCCTGATCGATGCGGTCGCCCCCTATGACAGCGCGCGCTGGTATCTCGCCACCGCCTGTGCGCCCTGCGGAGAGGCGGCGATGGCGGCGATCGAGCAGGCGCGGCTGGCCCCCACACTGGCCGGGCGAAGCGCGGCGATCGCGGCGGCGGATGCGGCGATCAACGCCGACACGCCCTTCATCCCGCTGGCCCGTCCGCTGCGCTGGTCGCTCACCACGGCGCGACTGCGGCAATTCCAGACCAACAGCCGCGCCTGGCATCCATTGAACCGGTTGCGCGCCGTCACCAACTGAGTGACATGGCCAACACGTCCCGCATCGATCCCACGGCATTCGACGCTTTGCCGCTCGACAAGAGCATCGCCGCCAGTCGCCAGCGGATCGAGGCGATGGAGCGCCTGCTGGAGCGCGTCGTCATATTGCCCGGCCTCAACCGCCCGATCGGGCTGGACGTGATACTGGGCCTGGTGCCGATCGTCGGCGACATCGCCGCCGCGGCGCTGGGCAGCTATATCATCTGGGAGGCGCGCAACCTGGGACTGTCGAGGTTCCAGATGGCGCGGATGATGGGCAATGTCGGCTTCGACGCGCTGCTGGGCTTCGTGCCATTGATCGGCGACGCGGCCGATGTGCTGTTCCGGTCGAACACGCGCAACCTGCGCATCATCCGCAAGCATCTCGACAAGCATCACCCCGCCAGCGTGGTGCTGGAGGGGTAAAGCCGGTCAGCGGGAGCCGCGCCAGATCTTCAGCGGCGCGTTGGGCGACAATCCCCCCTGATGCGCCGGACAGCGCGCCGGGCGGAAGGCCTTGTTCAGGCAGATCCAGATTTCGTCCAGCCAGCCTTCGCGCGTGGCGGTGACGCGCATCATGTCGGCGGTCATGCCCCGATTGGCGGCGGCGAAGGCACTCGCCAGATCACCCGCCGTCAGCGTGCCACGCCGTGACAGTCCGTCCATGTCCGGGAAGCGCAGACCGTAATATAGTGCGTTCGACCGCTGGAAATAGCGTGCCGGGCTGTACCCGCTCATGCAGGTGCCATGCTTGGCCCATTCATGCTGCATCAGCTGCGCCGAGGGGGTGGCGCAGATGTGGCGGCGGACCACCGCCTGCGGCAGGATCGCGGTCGGGCGGCAATATTGCGGCCAGTCCTTGTCTACGCCATCGGGCCACAGACCGTGCAACGTGAAGCCGAAGCGATTGGCGCCGCCGCACTGGAAGCTGCTATTCCCCTTGGGATCGCGGCAGAATTGCGGGCTCCAGGTGATGGCCAGCGTATAGCCGCCGATCGGCAGCACGCGGGTCGGCTGGCTCTGGCTGGGCAGGTCGGGGCGGATGGACTGTGTCCCGCGCGGCGCGGTGCATTGCAGCGTCTGCGCCGACAGGACCTGCGGCGCGGCCAATAGCGCCATCCCGATCATTGCGTATTTCATACGTCACTCACCTCCGCCATCGCGCGATACCATGCCAGGGCGTTGGGACGCATCAGCATCACGACCGCGACCAGCGACGCCGCCGCCTGCACCGCCGTCAGCACGCCGAATGCGCCTTCGGCCAGCGCACCGACCGACACCTGATACAGAAAACCCAGCATGTTCAAGACCGTCAGCACGATCAGCAAGCCAAGCCCGACCCGGCTGGCGAACCGGGTGGTCAGCAACGTGCCGAGCAGGAACAGCCCGACCAGCAGGCCGTTGGCGATGATCGCGATCGCCACCCCGGCCTGCGCGACCGTGTCGGCCCAGCCGATGACCGCCAGCACCACCAGCAACAGGATGGCGAACAGCGACAGCCGCTCACCCAATATCACCGCCTTTGGTCGCACCATCTTCCCCTTCTGCTATCCGCCTCAGGCAGCGGCGAAATCCAGTCCGATATCGGCCGCCGGAGCCGACTGGGTCAAGCGCCCCACGCTGACATAGGTCACGCCCGATTCCGCGATGGCGCGGATGGTGTCGAGGCGTACGCCGCCCGACGCCTCGGTCGGCACCCGGCCCGCGACCAGCGCGACGCCCTCGGCCAGTTGCGCGGGGTTCATATTGTCGAGCAGCAAATGGGTCGCCCCCGCCGCCAGCGCCGGTTCGATCTGGTCGAGCGCGTCGACCTCGACGATGATCCGGGCGATCCCCGCCTCGCGCGCCGCCGTGACCGCCGGACCGATGCCGCCCGCCACCGCGACATGATTGTCCTTGATCATCGCCGCGTCCCACAGGCCCATGCGATGATTTTGCGCACCGCCCATGCGGGTGGCGTATTTCTCGACGAGGCGCAGACCGGGAATGGTCTTGCGCGTGTCGAGCAGGGTCGCGCCCGTGCCCGCGATCGCCGCGACATAGGCCGCCGTCATCGTCGCAATGCCCGACAGATGCTGGACGGTGTTGAGCGCGGACCGCTCGGCCGTCAGCATCGCGCGCGCCTGGCCCGACAGGCGGAGCAGGTCGGTCCCCGCCGGAACGCTCGTGCCGTCCTCGACCAGCCGCTCTATGACGACGTCCGCGTCGAGGTGCCGGAAGAATGCCTCGGCGATGGGCAGACCGGCGACGGTGATCGCATCGCGGCTGGCCATGGTGCCGATGAAGCGCGCGCCGTCCGGGATCACCGCCGCCGAGGTGATGTCCCCGCCCGGCCCCAGATCCTCGGCCAGCGTCGCTGTAACGAAGGCGTCGAGGTCGAAGCCTTCTATCACGCTTTCCGTCACGGGCGCGGACCCAGATCGCCCTTGCCGACCGTGCCGCTCGCCAGCGTCAGCATGGCGTCGAGGCTCTTCTTGGCCTGAAGCCGCAGCCCTTCCTCGATCTCGACACGCGGGGTCAGGTCGCGCAGCGCGAGGTAAAGCTTCTCCATGGTGTTCAGCGCCATGTACGGGCAGATATTGCAGTTGCAGTTGCCGTCCGCGCCCGGCGCGCCGATGAAGGTCTTGCCCGGCATCGCCTTTTGCATCTGGTGGATGATGTGCGGCTCGGTCGCGACGATCAGCGTGTCGCTGGTGACGGTTTGCGCAAATTCCAGGATGCCGCGCGTCGACCCGACATAATCGGCATGGTCCAGGATGACGGCCGGGCATTCGGGATGCGCGGCGATCGGCGCGTCGGGGTGCTGGGCACGCAGCTTGAGCAGTTCGGTCTCGCTGAACGCCTCGTGGACGATGCACACGCCCGGCCAAAGCAGCATGTCGCGGCCGGTCTTGCGTGCCAGATAGCCGCCCAGATTGCGGTCGGGACCGAAGATGATCTTCTGCGCCGGGTCGATCTGCGCCAGGATCTGCTCCGCCGAGGACGACGTCACGATGATGTCGGACAGCGCCTTCACCTCGGTCGAGCAGTTGATATAGGTCAGCGCGATATGGTCCGGGTGCTGGGCGCGGAACTCGGCGAACTGCTCGGGCGGACAGCTGTCCTCCAGGCTGCAGCCGGCGGCCATGTCGGGCAGCACGACGATCTTGTCCGGCGACAGGATCTTTGCCGTCTCCGCCATGAAGCGCACGCCGCAAAAGGCGATGACGTCCGCATCGGTCGCCTGCGCCTTGCGGCTGAGGTCCAGGCTGTCGCCGACGAAATCGGCCAGGTCCTGAATCTCGGGCTTCTGATAATAATGGGCGAGGATGACGGCGTTGCGTTCCTTGCGGAGCCGGTCGATCTCGGCGCGCAGGTCGAGGCCCGTCAGATTCGTCTGGATGGTCATGGCATTCCCCCTAGGCGCATGGGCTCGCGCCGACAATCGGCCACGTCAGCCGCCATTGCCAAGAACCTCTTGCAGGTTGCGCGTCGTGTCCCAGCGTTCGTCACTCGCCGGCTCGTCGGAGAAGCGGACCTTGACGCTGCCCCCAACCCCTGCCGCGCGCAGCGGCATGGCGAAGCTGCGCTCGACCGCGCGGCGGGTCGCGTCGCGGGCCAGCTTCATCGGCGCGGGCGCGCGGGCCTGTCGCATCAGCTCGACCTGCCCCGCCGTGCGATTGGCCGCGTCGAGCCGCTGCTCGGCATCGGTGAAGGTGGTCAGCAGGCCGCCCGATCCATATTCGCGGATCGCCGACAGATCGACCTGCGGCCCGTCGATCTCGACCGGCGGCAGCGTCACCGACAGGACACGGGCATTCGCGTCCCAGCGCACATCCTGCTGTCGCAGCTTGCCCAGATCGACCTCGTAACGGACCATGCCCGGCATGATGAGCGTCCGCTCGGTCGAAAAGCCCAGCTGCGACTGGCGCGAGGTCACGACGGCGACGTAACGCGCGGCAAAGGCCGACAGCCGGTTCTGTTCGCGCAGGCCGTCCAGGCTGGCGCGGGCGATGGTCGTCGGATCGGGAGTGAGCCGGTCCTCGACATAGCGCTGCACACCCCAAACCACGATCAGTCCGGCCAGCACCAGCAGGAGCAGCACCCCCGCCACCTTGGTCAGGAACAACCCGACCCCGCCGCGTGCCCGCGACGGCGGCTGTGGCGTTTCGCCGGGAGGTGTCATGCGCTGATCCATGATGCTCCTTCCTCGCGGACCAGCCCGCGGTTTCGCAGGTCATAAAGATGTGCCAGCACCGATCGTTCCGCTGCCGGAATCAGTTTGGGATTCAGCCCGACATACATGCGTGCGGTCATCGCCGCGATCGGCAACCTCTCTTCCGCCGCCAGCAGGCGCAGGATCTGCCCCTCGCGCTGCTTGCGATGCCCCAGCATCCCGCGCACCAGCCGCTGCGGATTGTCGACCGCCTCGCCATGCCCCGGGTAATAGACCCGGTCATCGCGTTCCATCAGCTTTTCCAGGCTGGCCATATAGGCGCTCATGTCGCCATCGGGGGGCGAGACGATACTGGTCGACCAGCCCATGACGTGATCGCCGGAGAACAGCGCCCTGGTCTCGGGCAGCGCGAAGGCGAGATGGTTGGAGGTGTGGCCCGGCGTTGCGATCGCATTCAGCGTCCAGCCGTCGCCGCGCACCCCCTCGCCCTCCGCCAGCACTCGGTCCGGCACATAGTCGCGGTCGAACGCGGCGTCGGATTGCCCGCCCTCATAATCGGCGACGAAGGGGGCCGCGCCGACGATCGGCGCACCGGTCAGGCGGGCGAGCGGGCGGCTGGCCGGGCTGTGGTCGCGGTGATGATGGGTGATGACGATGGCGACCACCGGCCGCCCGGCAATCGCGCGGGTCAGCGCATCCAGATGCGCGGGATCGTCCGGCCCCGGATCGATGACCGCCACATCGCGGTCGCCCACGACATGGCTTTGCGTGCCCGTATAGGTGAAGGGCGACGGATTGGGGGCGAGCACGCGGGTAATCAGCGGCTCAAGCAGGATCGGAATGCCGGTCGGGTGCTCAGCCATTCCGAACCATGTGGGCAAGCGGCGGACAAAGGGCAACCCCTGTCCCCGTCGGACGGGCACAGAGGTCGAGTTGGGGTAAAGTCGTGGTCGGATCAGTCGCGATCGCGGTTCGCCATTTCAGCCTTCAGCTCGGCGGTCGCCTCGTTCAGGCCCTTCAGCGCGTCACGCCGGGCATCCTCGGAGAGGTTGCGGTCGCGGGTGATCGAGGCGCGGGCACTCTCGATGCTGGCGAGCGCGATCTGCATGTTCACCTGCGCCGTGCGCTGGGCATGGATGGCGGTGAGCGAGGCCTGACGAGCGTCCCGCTCGATCCGGTCGGTGCAGATGATCGTCACCTGCCGCCGGGTCTTGCCATCGACCGTCATGTAGCTGGTGCGGGTATCGCTGCTGCCCGTGCCGCATGCACGCGCCTGAACCATCGGGATCGGAGGCATGGGCACCATCGGGACCATGCCATTGTCGCCGATGAACTTGACCTTATGCCCGTTGCGCAGCGTAACGACGCGGACGGGGGGCGCGGC
>NZ_MQUI01000060.1:0-18758 GCF_001970915.1 Sphingomonas sp. Sph1(2015) | reverse complement strand
CGCGTCGACCCACAGGCCTGGCTGACCGACACTCTCAAGCGCCTTGCGGGCGGCCACCGCATCAATGCACTCGGCGACCTCATGCCATGGGCATACGCCGCCCGCGTGGTGCGTTAACAGCGCTTACCTTCCACAAAGCTCAAGCTGAGTATGTACTCACTCGCGTTCACAGCCTTCTCCCTGTGATGACCCGTCCAACAATGATTTGCATGCCCTCACGCCGATATCCGATGGATCTTCATCAGGCACCTATGCCTTTTCAGCAAAGGTACGAAGCTGCAGCGGGAACGCAATAAAAACCATTTATGGTGTGCGCAAATTGCAATGTTGGGATATCATGGTGGACGCACTTGGGCTCGAACCAAGGACCCGCTGATTAAGAGTCAGCTGCTCTACCAACTGAGCTATGCGTCCGATGCCGGTCTGCGGCATGGCGGGGAGCCAAGTCCCCGTCTGGTGGGGCGGCTATTAGCCGGGCATGTCCGACCTGCCAAGGGGGTTTTTGACATTTTTTTGGCAGTCGAGGCCGAATATCCGGCCCCGACGGCGCAAGTCCTTCAATAACCGACCGTAAAACGTCGGCGGATGTGGTGGGGCTGCTCGATCTCATCGACCAGCGCCATGGCATAGTCCTCGAACGAGATGGTGCTGCCCTGCTCGTTCGACAGGAGCGTGTCGGTGCCCAGGCGGAAACGGCCGGTCCGCTCGCCTGGGACGAACATCGCTGAGGGAGAGAGGAAGGTCCATTCCAGATCCTCCACCTCGCGCAGCCGGTCGAGGAAGATTGCGCCTGCGCGGGCCTCGGTCTTGTATTCCTCGGGGAAGCCCGGCTGGTCGATCAGGCGCTGGCCGGGCGTGACCTCAAGGCTGCCCGCGCCACCGACGACCAGATAGCGCTTCACGCCCGACACGCGGACGGGTTCGATCAGCGTGGCCGGATCGTTCGGCGCAAACGGCAGCGAGAGGACGACCGCGTCATGTCCGCGCAGCGCCTCGGCCAGCGCATCCGGCGCGTTCACATCTCCCGAGACCGGGGTGACGCCCGGCAGGGTGGCGATCCGGTCGACGTTGCGCGCGATGGCGGTCACGGCATGGCCACGATCCGACAATTCCTTCAGGATGCGCGAGCCAGCATTGCCAGAGGCTCCGATCAGGGCGATCTTCATGGTCTTTCCTTTCCATGGTCCACTTTGTAGACCGTCGAGCTATGCAGGGCGCCGCTCCATCACAAGACGTCATTTTCGAGGGACCAGGTCACATGGATGTGACCATGGCGCTGACCGGGGAGGGCGGGTGTCCGATCCGCGACGTGCTGGACCGGATCGGCGATCAATGGAGCCTGCTCGTCCTCGCCGCGCTGGAGCCGGAGACGTTGCGCTTCAACGTGCTGCTGCGGCGGATCGGTGATGTATCGAAACAGATGCTGTCGCGTACCCTGCGGCGACTGGAGGAAGACGGCTTTGTCGAGCGGACGGTCTATGCCGAGGTGCCGCCACGCGTGGAATATAGCCTGACCGAACTGGGCCGGTCGTTCCTGGAGCCGATGCGTGCATTGATCCGCTGGGCGGATGGACATCAGCGCGAAGTGGAGGCGGCCCGCGCGGCCTATCGCGCGCGGGCCTGACCCCATTCTGTCATCAGGCGATGTGAACCGCCTTGGTTATCATATGGTTGGCGATGCCTTCGGGGCCGTCTTCCGAGCCGTACCCGCTTTCCTTGACCCCGCCGAAGGGCGCATCGCCCCAGCTGAGCCGAACGGTATTGATCGCGACCATGCCCGCCTCGATCTCGTCGGCCAGCTGGTTCTGGCGGCGGCCATTCTCGGTAAAGCAATAGGCACCCAGGCCGAAGGGCAGGCGATTGGCTTCGGCGATGGCATCCTCGGTGGTGGCGAAGGGGCGGATCAGCGCGATCGGGCCGAACGGCTCTTCATTCATCGCCTTCGCGTCGAGCGACACATCGGCAAGTACCGTGGGCGCGAAGAAGAAGCCGTCTCCGCCTTTGGCCTCGCCGCCGGTCAGCTTGCGCGCGCCGTTCCGCACGGCGTCCTCGATCATCGCGCCGATCGCCTCGGGGCGGCGGGGGTTCGCCATCGGCCCCATCTGCGTGTCGCTCGACAGGCCGTCACCGATCTTCAGCGCGGCGGCGCGCTCGGCAAAGCCCTTGGCGAAGCGCTCGTAAATCCCCTCCTGCACATGGAAACGGGTGGGCGCGACGCAGACCTGGCCCGCATTGCGGAACTTGTGCGTGACCAGCAGGTCGAGCGTCTTGTCGAGATCGCAATCGTCGAAGACCAGCACCGGGCCGTGGCCGCCCAGCTCCATGGTCGACTTCATCACCGTATCGGCGGCGAGCTTCAGCAGATGCTTGCCGACCGGCACCGACCCGGTGAAGCTGAGCTTGCGCGTGACCGGCGAGGCGAGCAGGTGGCGCGACACCGCATCGGGTACGCCGAAGACCAGCTGGGCGACGTCACCGGGCAGCCCCGCATCCTGGAAGCAGCGCATGACCGCAATGGCGCTGGCCGGGGTTTCCTCGCTGGGCTTCAGGATGACCGAGCATCCGGCGGCGATGGCGGGCGAAATCTTGCGCACCGGGTTCATGACCGGGAAATTCCACGCACAGAAGGCCGCGACCGGGCCGACCGGCTGGTGCAGCACCAGCGAGCGGGTGCCGGTGGGACGCGGCAGCACCCGGCCATAAATACGGACCGCTTCGCCCGCATGGAAATCCAGCAGCGCGGCGGTGGCGGCGACTTCGCCGCGTGCCTCGACGATCGGCTTGCCTTCCTCCAGCGTGGTGAGTCGGGCCAGTTCCTCGGCGCGCTCGCGGACCAGCGCGGCGGTGCGATGGAGGACGGCGCCACGCTCCTGCGGCGCGACTTTACGCCACTGCTCGAACCCGCGCGCGGCGGCCTCCAGCGCGCGGTCCATGTCGGCGGCGGTCGCCAGCGGCAGCTCGCCCAGCGACTGGCCGGTCGCCGGGTTCAGCACGTCCTGGGTGTCGCGCCCCTGCGGCCCCAGCCACTCGCCGCCGATGTAAAGGCCGGTTTTTACGTCAAGCTGCTGGGCGGTCATAGGCGTCCTTTCGGAAGGGGTAAGGGGGGTGAATGCGGGCCGGAGATCGGTCTTGTCCGCTGCCGATACAAGGCCGCGAAGGGCCGAAACGGGCTTCTGTCAGGATCGAGGGAGCAAAAGCAGGGCTTTGTGCGTCCCAAGCTTTACGGCATTTCCTATCGGGGGGATCGAGATAGGTTACGCGCCGAAACGAAAGGGACGGGTCCAGATGCGAGCACCATTTCCGGCCATGATGGCCGCGTTGATGATCGGTACGATCGGTCTGGCCGGCTGTTCGGGGGGCGGCAATGGCAAGGGCTCGGTCGAGCTGCTGAACGTCAGCTATGATCCGACGCGCGAGCTGTACAAGGATATCAACGCCGCCTTCGCCAGGGACTATCAGGCCAAGACCGGCAAGACGGTGTCGTTCCGGATGAGCCATGGCGGTTCGGGCAAACAGTCGCGCTCGGTGATCGACGGGCTGTCGGCCGATGTGGTGACGCTGGCGCTGGCCTATGACATCGATGCCATCGCCGAGCGGGCCAAGCTGCTGCCTGCCAACTGGCAGAGCCGTCTGCCCGACAATAGCGCGCCTTATACCTCGACCATCGTGTTCCTGGTCCGCAAGGGCAATCCCAAGGGCATTCGCGACTGGGCCGATCTGGTGAAGCCGGGCGTGCAGGTCATCACCCCCAGTCCGAAGACCAGCGGCGGCGCGCGGTGGAATTTCCTGGCGGCCTGGGCTTACGGCAAGAAGGCGGGCGGTTCGGATGCGGCGGCGCAGAAATATGTCGCCGACCTTTATGGCCATGTGCCCGTGCTGGACTCCGGCGCACGCGGGGCGACGACGACCTTTGTCGAGCGAGGGCTGGGCGATGTTCTGATCGCCTGGGAGAATGAAGCCTTGCTGTCCGAAAAGGAGCTGGGTGCGGGCAAGTTCGATATCGTCGTGCCCTCCATCTCGATCCTTGCCGAGCCGCCGGTCGCGGTGGTCGACGCCAATGCCAAGGCGCATGGCACGGAACAGGTCGCGACCGACTATCTGAAGTTCCTCTATACGCCCGAGGGGCAGGAGATCGTCGCGCGCAACTTCTATCGCCCGCGCGACCAGGCGGTGCTGGCCAAGCACGCCGCGACCTTCCCCAAGCTGGACATGGTGACGATCCAGGATTTCGGCGGCTGGGGCGCGGCGCAGAAGCGGTTCTTCGCGGATGGCGGAGTGTTCGACGCCATCTATGGCGGTCAGGCCAAGCGGCGCTGATCGCGGTGGTGCGGACGAAGCGCCGCTCGGCGCTGCCGGGGTTCGGCCTGACCATGGGCATGACCATCTTCTGGCTGGGGCTGGTCGTGCTGGTCCCCTTGTCGGCGCTCGTCATCCGGGCCGCGGGCATGGGCTGGGACGGCTTTGCCGAGGTCGGGCTGTCGCCGCGCGCGCTGGCCGCCTATCGCCTGAGCTTCGGGGCGGCGCTGGCGGCGGCGGCGATCAATGCGGTGTTCGGGCTGCTGATCGCCTGGATCCTCGTCCGCTATGAGTTTCCGGGCAAGAAGCTGATCGACGCGGCGGTGGACCTGCCCTTTGCGCTGCCGACGGCGGTGGCGGGTATCGCCCTGGTGTCGCTCTATTCGGAAAATGGTTGGGTCGGGTCGCTGCTCACGCCGCTTGGGATCAAGGTCGCCTATACGCCCCTGGGTGTGACCATTGCCCTTGTTTTCATCGGCTTGCCGTTCATTGTTCGTTCGGTCCAACCGGTGCTCGCCGATCTGGGGCGCGACGTCGAGGAGGCCGCCGCGACGCTGGGCGCCTCCCGCGCGCAGACCTTTGGCCGGGTGATCCTGCCCGCGATCGCGCCAGCCCTGCTGACCGGCTTTGCGCTCGCCTTTGCCCGCGGCGTGGGAGAATATGGCTCGATCATCTTCATCGCGGGCAACATGCCCTTCAAGTCGGAGATCGCGCCGCTGTTGATCATCACCCAGCTGGAACAGTTCGACTATGACGGCGCGACGGCCATCGCCTGCGTGATGCTGGTCCTGTCCTTTGCGATGCTGTTGTTCGTAAACCTCCTCCAGGCGTGGCGCGCCAAGCGAGGGACGCGATGAGCGCCTCAAACCCCACCACCATCGAGAGCCCCTGGGCGCGGCGGGCGCTGATCGGCGTCGGCTTTCTCTTTTTGGCCTTGTTCCTGTTCCTGCCGCTGGTCATGGTCTTTGCAGGGGCTCTTGCGAAGGGATGGAAGGTTTTCCTCGACGCTTTGGTCGACCCGGATGCGCTGGCGGCGATCCGCCTGACCCTGCTCGTCGCGGCTATCTCGGTGCCGATCAATGCCGTGTTCGGAGTTGCCGCCTCCTGGGCGATCGCAAAGTTCGATTTTCGCGGAAAAAGCCTGCTCATCTCGCTGATCGATCTGCCTTTTTCCGTCTCGCCGGTGGTGTCGGGCCTGATCTTCGTCCTGCTGTTCGGGGCGCAGGGCTGGCTTGGTCCATGGCTGACCGCGCATGGCGTGCGGATCATCTTCGCGGTGCCCGGCATCGTGCTGGCGACCGTCTTCGTGACCTTCCCCTTCGTCGCGCGCGAGCTGATCCCGCTGATGGCGGAGCAGGGGCGCGACGATGAGGAAGCGGCGCGGTCGCTGGGGGCGAGCGGGTGGCAGACCTTCTGGCATGTCACGCTGCCCAATATCCGCTGGGGCCTGCTCTACGGGGTGCTGCTGTGCAACGCCCGCGCGATGGGCGAATTCGGCGCGGTATCGGTCGTGTCGGGGCATATCCGGGGGCTGACCAACACCATGCCGCTGCATGTCGAAATCCTGTACAATGAATATGACTTTGTCGGCGCGTTCGCGGTGGCGTCTCTGCTCGCCTCGCTCGCGCTGGTGACCTTGGGAGTGAAGACCGTGCTGGAATGGCGTTTCGGCATCCACCGGGCGGGAGCCGCGCATTGAGCATCGTCGTCGACAATATCTCCCGCCGCTTCGGCGGGTTCACCGCGCTGGACCACGTGACGCTGGAAACCAAGCCGGGCGAGTTCCTGGCGCTGCTTGGACCGTCCGGTTCGGGCAAGACCACGCTCCTCCGGACCATCGCCGGGCTGGACTTCGCCGATGAGGGTCATGTCCTGTTCGATGGACAGGACATGACCGGCACCCCCGCCGCCGAACGGCGGATCGGTTTCGTGTTCCAGAATTACGCGCTGTTCCGCCACATGACGGTCGCCGACAACATCGCCTTCGGCCTGACGGTGCGCAAGCGGCGTGACCGGCCCGCCAAGGCGGCGATCGCGGCCAAGGTCGTCGAACTGCTCGAACTGATCCAGCTGCCGCAACTGGGCGACCGTTACCCGGCGCAGCTGTCGGGCGGCCAGCGTCAGCGTGTGGCACTGGCCCGTGCGCTGGCGATCGAGCCGCGCCTGTTGCTGCTCGACGAACCCTTCGGCGCGCTGGATGCACAGGTGCGCAAGGACCTGCGCGGCTGGCTGCGGCGTATCCATGACGAGACGGGGCTGACCTCGATCTTCGTGACGCATGACCAGGAGGAGGCGCTGGAGATCGCCGACCGCATCGTCGTGATGCGCGGCGGCGTGATCGAGCAGATCGGCACCCCCGCCGAGGTGCAGAGCGCGCCCGCCACCGCCTTCGTGTCGTCCTTCATCGGCGAGACCAACCGGCTGCCCGTGACGCGTCGGGACGGCGTGGCGATCATCGGCGACGGGTTGGCGACCATGTCCGACGAAGCACGCGGGCAGGGCGAGGGCGAAATCCATATCCGGCCGCACGATGTCGAGCTGGCCGAGCCGGGCGCGGCCGATGCGTTGCCCGTCACGGTGCTGGCGAGCCGGCCTGTCGGCCGGTCCCGCCGGATCACGGCCCAGCTTGCCGGGGCGGCCGAGCCGCTGACCTTCGACTTGCCCGTCGCGGTGGACGCGGCTGCCGGTCAGTCCCTGTCGATCCGCCCGGTTCGCTACCGCATTTTCTGATCCCTTTTCGTCTCCAATTCCCTGACCTTTTGCGGGCATTGGCCGTTTGGGCATTTGCCAGCGCCTGGTCGTCCGGGCATGACGCGGGCGTCAATAGGGGAGATCGTCGTTGAAGGTCGGACAGGAATGCTGGCGGATCGAGCAGGCCGATCGCATGGCGGTCATCGTCGATGCGGAGGAATATTTCCGCAAGGCCCGCCGCGCGATGCTGAATGCGCGGCGGCAGATCCTGTTGATCGGTTGGGACTTCGACGCACGTATCGTCCTCGACCATGACGAGGCGCCGGGTGAGACGGTCGGCGATTTCATCTATTCACTCGTCCAGCGCCAGCCCGAGCTGGAGATTTTCCTGCTCCGCTGGGATACCGGCGCGATCAAGTCTTTGTTCCGGGGGCGGACCTTCTTCACCGTCCTGAAGTGGATGGCGCACAAGCGTATCCATACGAAGCTGGACGGCCATCATCCGATCGCCGCCTCGCATCACCAGAAGATCGTCATCATCGACGACCAGCTCGCTTTTTGCGGTGGCATCGACATGACCAGCGAGCGCTGGGACACGCGCGAACACCGCGACGACGATCCCGGTCGCAAGCGCCCCGGCGGCCAGCCCTACAAGCCATGGCACGACGCGATCAGCGCGGTGGAGGGGCCGGTGACGCACGCGCTGGGCGAGCTGTTCCGCGAGCGTTGGCATGCGGCGGGCGGCAAGCCGATGGGGCCTGCCGTGCCGGGGGCAAGCTGCTGGCCGGAAGGACTGGAGCCCGACTTCACCAACCAGCCGGTCGCCATCGCCCGCACCATGCCGGAGATGGACGACCAGGCGCCGGTCCACGAGAATGAGGCGTTGTTCCTCGCCCAGATCGCTCGGGCCGAGCGGTATGTTTATATCGAGAGCCAGTATTTCGCCTCGCGCCGGGTGGCCGAGGCGATCGCCCGGCGACTGGACGAAGAGAATGGCCCGGAATTCGTCATCATCAATCCGCTGACCGCGCAAGGCTGGCTGGAGCCCATCGCGATGGACACCGCCCGTGCCCGGCTGGTCGAGGCGTTGCGGCGGCGGGACCGGCATGGGCGGCTGCGGCTCTATCATCCCTTCACCGCCGGGGGCGAGGCGATCTATTGCCATGCCAAGATCCTGATCTCCGACGACCAGGTCTTCCGGCTCGGCTCGTCCAACCTGAACAACCGATCCATGCGGCTGGACACCGAATGCGACCTGGCGATCGCGGTCGAGGCGGAAAGTGCGGCAGGACAGCGGATCGCGGCGATTCGAGACGACCTACTGGGCGAGCATCTGGGCATCGCGCCCAGGCTGGTCGGCGACACCGTCGCCCGCACTGGCTCGCTGATCGCCGCGGTCGAGGCGCTGCGTGGGCAGGGGGGACGGAGCCTGCGGCCCTATGAGGTGCCGGACCTGTCGAGCGTCGAGGAATGGCTGGCCGACAACGAAGTGCTCGACCCCGAAGGGCCGGACGAGATGTTCGAGGCGTTCAGCCAGCGCAAGGGGCTGTTCCGGCGGCTGCGGCGGCGCTGATGGGTGAGGTCGTCAACTTCCGTCAGGCGCGCAAGGGGCTGGCTCGCAAACAGGCCGAGCAGCAGGCGGCGGAGAACCGTGCGCGGTTCGGACGGAGCAAGGCTGAGAAGCAGCGGGATGCTGCCGAGCAGGAGCGGATTCGTAAAAAACTCGACGGGGCCAAGCGGGAGGATTGACCCGCCAATACCCTCACCCTTCCGGCGCTTCGCGCCTCCCTCCCTCTCCCGATGGGAGAGGGAAGGGGCCCGCCCGCGTTAGCGGGTGGGAAGGGTGAGGGTGGCGGTATGCTCTTACCGCGGCGTCGCGAACCAGATGGTATGCGTGGCGCCCTTGCCGTTCTCGCGGGCGCGGACCTTCACCTCATCGACCAGGAACCCCGCCCGCGACAGCCGCCGGGTAAAGACCGGGTCGGGTGCGGCCGACCAGATGGCCAGCACGCCGCCGGGACGCAGTGCGACCCGCGCCTCGTCCAGTCCCCGGTTCGAATAGAGCCCGTCATTGGCCGGGCGGGTCAGCCCGTCGGGGCCATTGTCGACGTCGAGCAGGATCGCGTCATACGTCCCGCGCCCCGCGTAGATGGCGTTGCCGACATCGCCCATGGCCAGCGTGACGCGGGGATCGTCCAGGCATCCGGCGGTCAGCTCGACCATCGGTCCGCGTGCCCATTCGATGATGCCGGGCACCAGCTCCGCCACGGTCACCCGCGCATCGCGGCCCAGCCGGGCGAGCACGGCACGCAGCGTAAAGCCCATGCCATAGCCCCCGATCAGCAGGTGCGGCGCATTGCGCCCGCCCAGCCGGTCACAGGTCATCGTGCCCAGCGCCACTTCCGAGCCGCTCATCCGCGTGCTCATCAGCTCGTTGCGGTCGAGCACGATCATGAAGTCCTTGCCCCGGCGGAACAGCCGCAGGGGCTCGCCGCCCGGCACCTCGGCGATGCCCAGCAGCTCGCGCGGGGTCACTTGCCCTGACGCGCCTTGCGAGCGGCGTAGCGGGCGTCACGCGCCGCCTTCAGCTCGGCGGCCGTCGGGACCACCGGCGGGCGGGCTGCGGCGGCAGCGGCCTCTGCGGCGGCGTCCGCTTCGGCCTTCGCCTTGGCGCGGGCTTCCTCGCGGGCGGCCTTTTCCTGCTCGATCGCGGCCTTGTGGGCGGCGCGGCGCTCGGCCTCGGCGGCTTCCTTGGCCGCGCGCGCGGCGGCGCGGGCGGCGACGACCTCGGGGTCGGGCGCGGCCTTGTTGCGCAGCTTTTCCAGCGCAGCCGCCTTGGCGTCGCGCGAAGCCGATGCACGATCGGCGAAACCGGGAACCTTATATCCTGCCATCAATCATCTATCCCGTTGGGGGCCGGACGGCCCCATAGCACAACGGCCCCGCATCGCTGCAGAGCCGTTGAAGAAACTGGTGGACGCACTTGGGCTCGAACCAAGGACCCGCTGATTAAGAGTCAGCTGCTCTACCAACTGAGCTATGCGTCCGTTCGTCACGCTCATCAGGCCGTCCGGCGGCCCGCCTCGTGATCGGGAGGCGCGCCTTTAGCAGGCCTGTGCCGCTTTGCAAATGCTTTTTGCGGATTATTTGCCTTACCAGCGCGCGGGGCGACGATTTTCACGGTCGATCGCCATCAATATGCCCAGGCACAACAGCACCGTCATCTGCGACGATCCGCCATAGCTGACCAGGGGCAGGGGGATGCCGACCACGGGTGCCAGCCCCATGACCATCATCAGGTTGACCATGACATAGATGAAGATGGTGGTCGACAACCCCGCCGCTGCCAGCCGGGCAAAGCGCGTCTGCGCAGCTTGCGCGACGTTCAGGCCCCAGCGGATGACGAGGATGAAGGCCAGGATCAGCAGGCAGCCGCCGACCAGCCCCCATTCTTCGGCCATGGTCGCGAAGACGAAGTCGGTGTGCCCCTCCGGCAGATAGTCGAGATGACTCTGGGTGCCGTTCAGAAACCCCTTGCCCCAGATGCCGCCCGATCCGATCGCGATCTTGGACTGGCTGATATGATAGCCGGTGCCCAGTGGATCGCTTTCCGGGTTCATGAAGATCAGCACGCGGTTGCGTTGATAATCGTGCAGCAGGAAGTTCACCGCCAGCGGCGCCGCGACCGCCAGCGCCATCGCCCCGCCGATGAATAGGCGCAGCGGCACGCCCGCGAGGAACATGACCGTCGCACCGCCCGCGCAGATCATCAGCGCGGTGCCGAGGTCGGGCTGCTTCATTACGAGCGCGGCGGGCACCGCGATCATCGCCGCGACGGGCCATATGCCGGAGAAGCGCCGTGTCTCGGCCGGGGGCATCAGTTCATAGAAGCGCGCCGCACCCAGCACGATGAACAGCTTCATCAACTCGGACGGCTGGAGCCGGATAAAGCCTACGTCCAGCCATCGCTGGCTGCCCCCGCGCACCGCGCCGAGCAGCTCGACCAGCACCAGCGCGACCACCAGCACCAGATAGCCCGGCATCGCGATCCGCCGCCACAGGTCGAGCGGCAGGCGGGACAGCACCAGCGACCCCGCCAGCAGGACGAAGAAGCGCACGCCCTGCGGCTTGGCCCAGGGGGTCAGCGATCCGCCCGCCGCCGAATAGAGGACGACCAGGCCGAAACAGCCGATCGCGGTGACCAGCAGGATCACGCGCCATGGCAATTGCGCGATGGGTTCGGGGATGATGCGGGGGCCGCTCATGGATTGGGGTCGCCTGCATCCTCGGGATCGGCTTCGCGTGTCGCCATCGCCTCGGCCTGCGCGTCGGAGACGTTGGTCGCGGCTTCGACCGCCGGTGCGTCGGTCGCCGCGCCCGCATCGGTCTTGGTCGCGGCGGCGGCGGGCTGGGGAGAGTGCGCCGCGCGATAAGCGGCTTCCTCGGCGCGCATCCGGGTGTTGATGTCACCGCCCCAGGTCTGCTCGCCTTCCGCCAGCGACGCCAATGCCCGGTCGCGATCGAACAAATAGGTCATGATGTCGCGCCCGATCAGCGGCGCGTCGAGATTGCGCACGGTATGGCCGTTATGCTCGAGCACGACGGCCGCCGCATAACGCGGATTGTCGGCGGGCGCGAAGCAGACGAGCAGCGCGTGGTCGCGCAGCTTGAAGGGCAATTGCCCGTTCTTGAGAACGCCCATGCGCCGCTCGGCCATGGTGATGCGGCGGACCTGCGCGGTGCCGGTCTTGGCCGCCAGGCTGACCCCGGGCACCAGCATCCGCGCCGCGCCGCCGGTGCCGCCCTGGTTGACCACGCCGAACATGGCGTCGCGCACTACCGCCAGATGCTCGGAGGCGACGGGCAAAGCGGGGGCATCGAGATGAACCTGATGCGCCAGCATGCTGGGCTGGAGATGCCGTCCCGACGCCAGCCGCGCCGCCATCACCGCCAGCTGGAGCGGATTGGCCAGCACATAGCCCTGCCCGATCGACGCGTTGAGACCGTCGGCGACGGTCCATTTCGTCTTGTATTTCCTGAGCTTCCACGCCGCATCGGGCACGGTGCCGTAACGCTGGGTGCTGAGCGGCAGGTCGAATTTCTGTCCCAGCCCGACCATGCGCGCGATCGGCGCGATGCTGCCATAGCCCATGCGCCGGATCATCTCGTAGAAATAGATGTCGCAGCTCTGTTCGATCGCACCCTTCAGGTTGAGTGCGCCGTGCCCGCCCCGCTTGTGGCAGTGGAAGACGCCGGTGCCGACCCGCATCGCGCCGGTGCAGAGCACGCGGTCGTTCGCGCCGACGCCCGCTTCCAGCAGCGCCAGGCCGTTCATCGGCTTGACGGTCGAACCGGGGGGATAAAGGCCCTGCGTCACCTTGTTCATCAAGGGCACATGGTCGTTTTCCGACAGCATCGACCATTCCAGATGGCTGATCCCGTCCGAAAAGCTGTTGGGGTCATAGGCGGGCATCGACACCATCGCCAACGTCTCGCCCGTACGGCAGTCGAGCACCACCGCCGACCCCGAATTGGTGCCCAGACGGCGCGCGGCATATTCCTGCAGCCCCGCATCGATGGTCAGGCGGATATTCTTGCCGGGCGTGTCGGGCCGTGTGGCGAGTTCGGCCACGACCTTGCCCCGCGCGGTCACTTCGACCCGCTTGGCGCCGGGCTTGCCGCGCAGATACGGCTCCAGCATCTTTTCCAGCCCGTCCTTGCCCAGCTTGAAGCCGGGGGTGACGAGCAACTGATCATGCGTCGCCTTGAACTGTTCGGCGGTCGGCGTGCCGACATAGCCGGTCAGATGCGCGACGGCTGGGCCAGCCGGATAGAAACGCGCAAAGCCGCGCGTCGGCTGCACGCCGGGCAGTTCGGGCAGGCGGACGCTGACCGCCGCGAAGCGCTCCCAATCGAGCCGCTCGGCGACCTGGACCGGCTGGAACCCGGCGGCATGTTCCAGGTCAAGGCGGATGCGGTTCATCGCCTCGTCGTCCAGTTTCAGGATCCGGCGGAGAAGCTCCAGCACCCGGTCCTTGTCTTCCAGCCGGTCGGGGATGATGTCGACGCGGAAGTCGGTCCGGTTGTTGGCGATGGGCACGCCGTACCGGTCGATCAGCCAGCCGCGACGCGGCGGGATCATCGTCGTGTTGACGCGGTTGCTCTCGGAGAGAAGGTTGTACTTCTCGTTCTGCGCGATCGACAGCCACGCCATCCGCCCGGCCAGCAACAGCCCGACGCCCGCCTGTGCCGTGCCCAGCACGAAGGCGCGGCGCGAAAAGCTATAGGCCTGCGCGGCCTCGGTCATGATCCGGCCGGGGCGATCCATGCTCAGGCCCCTACCTCATTCCGGCCGCGTTTGCGATCGATCCACGCGACCAGCCTCGTGGCCATCGGGAACAGCAGGATGGTGATCGCGATCTGCAGGACCAGCGGCGCATCGACCTGCGCGCCGACCGGCACGGCCAGGAAACGCCCCGCGATCAGGCAGAAGGTGATGGCGCCGCTGGCGATCAGCCAATCCTGCCAGAAGTCTCGGAACACCAGCCGATGCTCGAACAGGTCGATCGCGAGCGAGGTCAGCGACCAGAGGAGCACGGCGGAACCGAGCGGTTGCCCCGATACCAGATCGTCGAACAGCCCAAGCGGCGCGGCGGCCCACAGGCGCAGTGCGAAACGCGCGACCAGCCGCCAGGCGAGCAGCATCAGCAGGCCCATCGGCGGCTGCAACGGGACGATCGCCACCACCGGCACGATGGCGGTCAGCGAACCGGCCATCACGGTCAGCCACGGCAGCGCACGGGCGCGGGCGGGGGGCAGTCCGGGGTCGAAGGGGTTATAGGTGTCGAGGGTCACGGCCGGGGTGCTGGCGCTGATGGCGGCATCGGCATGAAGGCGCGCTGAACGATCGCGAAATCCAGCGTGTCGGGATGGATGAAAGGTCGCGCCACCGCCACGTCGCCGCCATCGGTGCGGACGCGGGCGACCGGGATATTGGGGGCATAGAGCCCGCCGGTGCCCGATGTCACGAACAGGTCACCCTTGCCCAGCCGTACATTGGTCGCCACCGACCGGACGTCGAGCGTCCCGTCGCCACGCCCGACCGCGATGGCGGGCATACCGTCCCGGGTGCGCCGTACCGGCACGATGCTCTCGGGGTCGGTCAGCAGCAGGATGCGGGCCGCCGCGGGCCCCGACTCGGTCACGCGTCCGATCAGCCCTTCCGGTCCGCGCACCGCCATGCCGGGTTCCACGCCCTGCCAGCGGCCTGCGTTGAGCAGCGCGAAGCGGCGGCCGCTGGCCCCGGTCGAACTGACCAGCCGCGCGGTCACGACGGTATCGGGTGTGCGGTCGCGCACCGCCAGCAACCGGCGCAGGCGGCGGTTGTCCTGGGCGATGGTCCGCGCCGTCAGCAGGACCTTGCGCGACTGTTCGAGTTCGGCGCGCAGCCGGTCATTTTCGGAATGGACGAAGAAATAATGGCCGATCGTGTCGGGCACGCCGCTGATCGCGTCCCCGATCGCCACGAACGTGCCGGAGATGGGCGCGGTCACGCTGCCCAGCGTCATGCGCAGGGCGGCAAAGGCGGGCGGGTTGAAGGTCGATGCGACAAGCAGCACCGCACCCACCACCGCACCCGCCACCGCGAGCACATAGGCCAGGAAAGCTCCATATTGCCGCCGTCGCGAGAAACCGGTGCGACGGTCGCGGGCGGGCGCCATGCGCCGGTCCCCTTATGCTGGAGGTTAGCCGTTCAGCAGGACGCCGCGATACATCGGGTCTTCCAGCGCGCGGCCGGTGCCCAGCGCGACGCAGGTCAGCGGATCCTCCGCCACCGTCACCGGCAGACCCGTCTCGTCGCGCAGCACCTCGTCCAGCCCTTCCAGAAGCGCGCCGCCGCCGGTCAGGACGATGCCTTGGTCGACGATATCGGCGGCCAGTTCGGGCGCGGTGTTCTCCAGGGCGACACGGACGCCCTCGACGATGGTCGCGACCGGCTCGGACAGCGCCTCGGCGATCTGGCCCTGGTTGATCTGGATTTCCTTGGGCACCCCGTTGACGAGGTCGCGGCCCTTGATCTGGATGGTCACGCCGATACCGTCCGCCGGGGGACGCGCGATGCCGACTTCCTGCTTGATCCGCTCGGCGGTGGCTTCGCCGATCAGCAGATTATGGTTGCGGCGCACATAGGATACGATGGACTCGTCCATCTTGTCGCCGCCGACGCGCACGCTCGTGGTATAGGCCAGGCCGCGCAAGCTCAGCACGGCGACTTCGGTCGTGCCGCCGCCGATATCGACGACCATCGAGCCGATCGGCTCGGTCACGGGCATGTCGGCGCCGATCGCGGCCGCCATCGGCTCCTCGATCAGGAAGACCTGGCTCGCGCCCGCGTTCGAGGCGGCGTCGCGGATCGCGCGGCGTTCCACCTTGGTCGAACCCGAGGGCACGCAGATCACGATCTCGGGCCAGCGCGCGAACTTGCGCGGGCCATGGACCTTCAGGATGAAGTGCTTGATCATCTGCTCGGCGACGTCGATGTCCGCGATCACGCCGTCGCGAAGCGGGCGGATCGCCTCGATATTGCCGGGGGTCTTGCCCATCATCAGCTTGGCGTCGTCGCCGACCGCCTTGACCCGCTTGATGCCGTTGATCGTCTCGACCGCGACGACGGACGGCTCGTTCAGCACGATGCCGCGTCCGCGGACATAGACCACGGTGTTCGCGGTGCCGAGGTCGATCGCCATGTCTTGCGACATGAATTTCAAGAAGCGGGGGAGGGGCATCGAAGCTTTCGTTCCATCTATGGACCGGGTGGGCGTGGACTCATATCCCGAACCGCCGCCAAGAGCCGTCCCAAGAGCCTTCAAAGGCACCTGCACCGTCATTTGCGGGGTCGCGGGATGCCGTCGCTTGGGCTAGGGTTTGCCGCATGTCAATACGGCGCCTGCCTCCCCATCTCGTCAATCGTATCGCGGCCGGTGAAGTGGTGGAAAGGCCCGCCAGTGCGTTGAAGGAACTGGTCGAAAATTCCATCGATGCGGGCGCGACCCGGATCGCCGTGGCGATCGGTCAGGGGGGCATCGGCCGGATCGAGGTGGCCGATGACGGTTGCGGCATGTCGGCCGGGGACATGGCGCTGGCGCTGGAGCGGCACTGCACTTCCAAGCTGCCGGACGAGGCGATCGAATCGGTCGTAACCCTCGGATTTCGCGGCGAAGCTCTCCCCTCCATCGCCAGCGTCGCGCGGGTGACGATCGAGAGTCGCCCGGCGGGCCGCGACGGCTGGAGTCGGGTCGTCGACAATGGCGAGGTGCTGCGCGACGGCCCCGCCGCCGTGCCGCCGGGCACCCGCATCGTGGTCGAGGACCTGTTCGCGCGCGTGCCCGCACGCCGCAAGTTCCTGCGCTCCCCACGCTCGGAATATGCCGCCTGTCTCGACATGGTGCGCCGCCTGGCGATGGCGCGGCCCGATATCGCCTTCACGCTGGAGCATGACGGTCGCCGCGTGTTGACCGTGCCGGGGGGCGAGGAGCGGCCGGGGCGCGTCGCGGGTCTGACCGACCGCGCGCTGGCGGAGAATTCGGTCGCAATCGACTGGGTTCGCGATGCCGTGAGCCTGGGCGGCGTTGCCGGGCTGCCCACGTTCAACCGGGGGATCGCCGACCACCAATATCTGTTCGTCAACGGCCGACCGGTCCGCGATCGCCTGTTAATGGGCGCGATCCGAGGGGCTTATGCCGAGATGCTGCCACGCGATCGCCACGCGGTCGTCGCGCTGTTCCTCGACATGCCGCCCTCGGAAGTCGATGTGAACGTCCACCCCGCCAAGACCGAGGTCCGCTTTCGCGATCCGGCGCTGATCCGGGGCATGATCGTCTCGGGCCTGCGCCGCGCGCTGGACGAAGCCGGCCATCGCAGCGTGCAGCGCCCGCCGGACTCGGCGCTGGCCATGTGGCAGACGGAGAGCGTGTCGGCCCCGTTGACGGGCGCGCCGGTCGCCGATGACTGGGCATCGTCTGCGCCAGAGGCCCGGGTGATGGAGCGCCAGTCTCTGTTCGCGCCGCGCCCTGGCTTTGCCGCCCCGCCGCCGCTCGCCCGTGCCGAAGCGGCCTTCGCGGCCCCGCCGGAGGTCCGCCAATATCCGATGGGCGTCGCACGGGGGCAGGTCGCCAAGACCTATATCGTCGCCGAGGCCGAGGACGGGCTCGTCCTGGTCGACCAGCACGCCGCACATGAACGGCTGGTATTGGAACGGATGCGTGCCGCGCTGACCGGCGGGCGGGTGGCGTCACAGGCGATGCTGATCCCCGAAGTCGTCGAATTGGACGAACCCGCCTGCGACCGGCTGGAGGCGCGTGCCGAGGAGCTGGCCGAGTTCGGCCTCGACCTGGAACGCTTCGGCCCGACCGCGATGCTGGTCCGCTCCACCCCCGCGCTATTGGGGCAGAGCGATCCCAAGGGGCTGGTCAGCGATCTCGCCGACGAACTGGCCGCCTTCGACCAGGCGCTGTCCTTGCGCGAACGGCTGGACCATGTCGCCGCGACCATGGCCTGTCACGGCTCGGTCCGCGCGGGTCGCATCCTGTCCGTCGCCGAGATGAACGCACTCCTCCGCGAGATGGAAGTCACCCCGCACTCCGGCCAGTGCAACCATGGCCGCCCGACCTGGGTGAAGTTGCAGCATGGCGATATCGAAAAGCTGTTCGGGCGGAAGTAGTCGGCGACCTCGAGAACAGGGGGGGGCAGCAACGCGGTCGGGGCCAGAGAGCCAGGGCTATCGGCGTCGAAGCGGCAGAAGGAACCGGATGCCCCAGGCCAGGCAACTATAAAACAGGCCGTTTGCGATCGGAATCGCCGGGTCGGGCCATTGATCGGCCATCAATATGGCTGGTGCCATGATCATGGCTATGCGCGCGCCGTCGTCGAACGACACGTGCATAATCAAGATAGAAAGGGCGAACGGAGCCGAAGCGCCGATTGCGAAGGCGCCTATCACCACCGTCGTAGCGGATACGCGCCTTATCGGATTCTCCCTTCGCCGCCCACCGTCTGGGAAGGCTATAGCTCCCCGCCTTCATGGAAAGTCGATAGCCGTCGTTCCGCCGCCACTCGCAGGGCATGCCATCCGCGCTGGCCTCCATGAGGCAGGATCTGAAAAGGTCACCGATTGGGTTAAATTTTGCCTGATCTACGCTAGGCGGCGTCTGCATTTAGCGTAACCAGATCATGGCGCATGCGAGGTGGACGAAGCCCATGAAGGCGGAGATGGTCTTCTCACAGCGCAGGGCGATGCGCCGGAAGCGTTTGAGCTTGTTGAAGAAGCACTCGACCTGATGGCGCTCTTTGTAGAGCCGCCAGTCGATGGCGGGCTTGCCGGTCCGGCTGGGATTGGCCTTGATATGCGCGGTGGCACCGAGATCGTCGGCGATGAAGGTGCGTAGCGGATCGGCGTCGTAGGCGGCATCGGCAATGACGTGACCGACGCCCTTCAAGCCTGCCAGCAACGTCTCGGCCTGCGGGCGGTCGCCCCATTGTCCGGGCGTTGGATGGATACAGATCGGCAGGCCGATGGCGTCGACAGCGGCATGCAATTTGGTCGTCAGGCCACCGCGGGACCGGCCGATCGCGGCAGCCTCAGCCCCCCTTTATGGATGGCCCGCCCCTAAACCGAACCGTTGTTATCGCACGACAGCGGGTCGTTTGAGGAAGGAGCCAAGGTCATGGACGTATCGGTTCTCGGGATCGATCTGGGCAAGAACAGCTGCAGC